>CAYQCZ010000486.1:0-3619 GCA_964415955.1 uncultured Verrucomicrobiota bacterium
TTCGTTCAAGACTGATTACGTGGCGTGCCCGAGCTGTGGGCGCTCGTTGTTCAATCTCCAGACTGTCACGGCTCGCATCAAGGCGCGCACGGAGCATCTCAAGGGCGTGAAGATCGCCATCATGGGCTGCATTGTGAACGGACCGGGTGAGATGGCCGATGCGGACTTCGGCTATGTGGGCGGTGCGCCGAACAAGATCAACCTCTACGTGGGCAAGACGCCGGTGAAGTTCAATATCCCGGAAGCTGAAGCCGTTGAGCGGTTGGTCGATCTGATCCGCGAACATGGCAAATGGGTGGAGCCGCAATTGGAAGAAGCGGTGGCGAACTAAAAGGCCATTGTGGGGCTGCTGCAATCCATCTTTGGCTACAAGGACCCGGCACGGCAATGGCCGGTGGTTGGCGGGCAGAAGCTGGTTTTCGATTGCGATAAAAACACGCTTAATGGCGTGGCCTTGCATTCACCTTGGGCTACCTTGGAGCTTTTCGGACCTCCAGAGTTGAAGCGGCGCCGGGAGGAGGATTCTCTAGTCTATCATTCTCGCGGATTTAGCGCAGACCTTTATCAGGGCAACATCAGCAGCTACAGTTTTGTCTGGGATGATTATCTGCGCCAAGGCTTCCAGCCGTTCCAAGGCGTGTTCCTGCATCGTGGCAATGAACTATTGCTTAACGCGGACACGAAGGAGAAGGTGATCGAATCCCACTTTGACCAGCCTTATTGGCGGGATGAAGGCAAGGATGAGGTCATCCTGTTCTATGAATTGGAAGGTGTCGAATGGCAGTTCGAACTGGATATGCAAGGCCATTTGAAGACGTTTCTTGTGTTGGCCTATCCGGTGCTGGCTGATGAGTTTCAGCGCGAGGCCTATAAGGTGACCAAGCCCTGGCCTACGTGGGGTTGAGGGAAATTGAGAGATTAAAAAAGCCGCACCTTAAGTGCGGCCTTTCTTGTTTTAAGATTTCGCGATGTTTCGACTAAGCCGCTGCCGTCTGGCTCGCGGAGATATTTGCGAGGCCTTCATAGCCACTCCGCAGGATACGCTCGGTGGTGTTCCAGTCGATGCAGGCATCGGTGATGGAGACACCATACTTCAGGTCAGCCGGGTTCTTCAGCGACTGGTTGCCTTCGCTCAGGAAGCTCTCGAGCATCACGCCGGTGATGTATTGGTTTCCGGCCGCGCGCTGGGCGATGACGCTGTTCCAGACTTCCTCCTGCTTCGCATGCTGCTTGCCGGAGTTGGCATGGCTGCAATCCACCATCAGGTGCGGCGGCAATTTGGCCTTGTTCAGGGCGGCCACTGCTTCCGTGATGCTCTCGGCATCGTAATTGGTGCGAACACGGCCACCGCGCAACACCACATGACCATCGGGATTGCCGGTGGTGGAGATGATGCTGGTGAAGCCGTCGGGATCGATGCCGAGGAAACTGTGCGGACTACGTGCCGCGGTCATGGCGTCGATGGCGGTTTGCAGGCTGCCATCCGTGCCGTTCTTGAAACCGACCGGCATGGAGAGGCCGCTGGCCATCTCGCGATGCGTCTGGGACTCCGTGGTGCGCGCGCCGATCGCCGCCCAACTGATGAGCTCGGCCAGATACTGTGGGACAATCGGATCGAGGAACTCCGTCGCGGCGGGCAGGCCCAGTTCGTTGATTTGGAGCAGCAGTTTGCGACCGGTTTTTAAACCGGTCTCGATGTCGTAAGTGCCGTTCAGGTGCGGGTCATTGATGAGCCCCTTCCAGCCGATGGTGGTGCGCGGTTTCTCGAAGTAGACGCGCATCACGATGCACAGGCGGTCGTTCAACTCATCGCGAAGCTTCACGAGCTTGGCCGCGTAATCAAGGGCGGCCTCGGGATCGTGGATGGAGCAAGGACCGACGATGAGCAGCAAGCGTGAATCCTCACCGCGCAAGATGGCGCGGACGGCATCACGACCACTGACGACGGTCTGCTCGGCACGTTCACTGAACGGCAGCTCGGCCTTCAACTCGTTGGGCGAGAGCAGACGTGTGGTTTCCTGAACGTGCAGATTGTTGATCGGCTGCATGAGACTAGATAAGACCCGGAACGACGGTTACTTCCACGACGGGTTTTCCGGCAGGCAGTCATCGAACTCTTTGACCAGCGCGGCTTCGTAAGCACCGGCGTAGGTGCCGGCGAAGAAGCGGTCGAGCGCTTCGTTGTGCAGACGTTCCCAAGAGGCTTCTTCCTTGCCGGGGTTGATGGGGAAGAAGAGCGCGCCGTTTTTCTTGGCGGCGTTGAAGTCGCCCGGAGCGTCACCGATCATGAGGATCTTGTCGGCGGCGTATTTGTCCTTCGCGGCAAACTTGATGTGCTCCGTCTTGGTGCCCATCTCCTGGCCGGCGATGATCTTCACAAATTTCTCGATGCCGTGTTCACCCCATTCGCGCTGGAGGGCGTCCACGGGCGTCTGGCTGATGCACATGGCGTCGGCCTGCTCGTTGATCTTGGCCAGGCACTCGCGGACGAGCGGGAAGGGCGGCACTCCGTGGACGATGTCCAGCACGGTGTCGTTCACGGCGTCGGACCAGACTTTCACCTGATCGAGACCGCGGTTGCCATTCTTCACCTCAGCGGCGAGGGTGGCATTGCCGAGCTTGGTCTCGCGGGCGATCCACTCGTCGAGCGCGGCGGTGTCAGGGACCTTCACGCCACGGGCGATGACCTGCGGACGTTCGCGCAAGAGGTTCAGGGCACGGACGAGGGCCGGGAAGCGGTTCGCCCCACGGGTCTTGGAATAGAGGTTCACAAACGCCCAGGTTTCACGGGCGTATTTGCTGACCGCCTGCAGGTGGAAATGCTTGATGAACATGGGGGCAAAGCACTCCTGGTGCTTGATCTCCATGCTGTCAAAGATGCAGCCGTCAGAATCAATGCCGATGAAGAATTCCTTCGAAGGCTTAAAATCGCGCAGTACTTGTGCCGGATCGCTCATAAATAGAGGGGAAGATAGGAGGGTAAACCGGGCCGAGAGTCAAATATGTTTTCAGGGCAAAATGTGAGTGATTTGGCCCGGAATGACCAATGACGACGCACGAATGGCCAGGGAATGCCCGATGACCATAAAGCACATCGAGTCATTGAGACTTGGTCATTCCTTCGTCATTCAGATTTGGACATTGGGCATTGGCAGGCTTAGCTTGCCCCTATGCCGACGAATGTATTGGGCGGGGAGCTGGAGTGTTGCTGCAATGACCCGAAAACTGGGTTTTACCGGGATGGGTATTGCCGCACGGGTGCTCAAGACCAAGGGCTACACGTGGTCTGTGCGGTGATGACGGAGGAGTTCTTGCAGTATTCCTACATGCGGGGGAACGACCTGATCACGCCCCGGCCAGAGTATGACTTTCCAGGACTAAAACCGGGCGACCGCTGGTGCTTGTGTGTCCAGCGTTGGGCGGAGGCACTGGTGGCGGGATTCGCACCGCAAGTGGTCCTCGCGGCGACGCATCTGAGTGCGCTCGAGTGGGTGGATTTGGAGGATTTGCAGGCCCATGCGGTCAAAGAAGGAACTTAACCACAGCCCCGACAGAGCTAGGGTGAAATGGACACAGATAAGCGCAGAATACTCAGAACACACGGAAAGGGGAATGGCCA
>CAYQCZ010000487.1:0-3615 GCA_964415955.1 uncultured Verrucomicrobiota bacterium
TGAGGCCTACATCGTCATGCGGGGGCAGATCGACATCTGCCTCGATGAGAAATCACCTCCGGTGGCCTCCGTGCTGAACGGGCAGATCTTCGGGGAGCAGGCGTTTCTGGATGGCTCCGCCCGTGGCGGCCTGGCCGTCGCCAGCCAGCCGAGCATTCTGCTGGTCATGCAACGCAGCGCCTTCAACGACATTGTGGAACGGGAGCCCCACCTGGGCATGGTGGTCATCCGCAACATCGCCATGGACCTCAGCAACAAGCTGCGCCGGGCCAACACCAGTCTCGCCCCGCGCAAGTGACACGCGGACGCGCCCCTGCCTCTCACCACTCCACACTGACGGACAGCTTGTTGCCGAACCGGTTCTTGTAGAACACCTGCTTGTTGGCCGCGCCATATTCATGCACCAGGCGCGTGATCTTCACATCGTAGCAGCAGTATTCGGCGATCTCCATCAGGCGGCCCTCGCGGAACCACCTGATTGCCTGCATGCCTTCGGCCGTTTTTTCCACGCCAAGCGTCGCCGTGGCGACCGAGTCCAGTGAAAGCCGGTGCTGGAGCTTGTCCTGGAGATCCACCATCAGATCGAGCGTCGGGGCCTGCCGCAGGTCGAGGATGGTGTAGCCGTGCAGCACCTCATAATCAAAGCGCAGTTGATTGAAGCCGACCACGAGGTCCGCACGCAGGAGTTCGTTGACCAGTTCCTGCACTTGGGACTCTGGATAAATCCGGTAGTCACCCCTGGCCGTGCTGTAGGTCACACCCACGCTCATCCGCATGTCGCGGATGTTGTTCCATCCCCCCACTTCATCGGCGGACTTCTGCGTTTCGAGGTCGAAATAAACAATGTTCTTCATCGCCCGTAGCCTGTGGCAGCAGCGTAGGGGCAGGCTGCCTGGAACGTCAGCAAAAACCTTCCTGAAAGCGCTGCATGAGGGTCATCCTGTCTGAAAAGTTTTGGTCCTCGAAACGGTTTCTGGCAGTCTCACGGGCTTATGGAATTGCTGGCTCAATTTGGCGACTGGACGGGGTTCGGATGGATGAAGGCCCAGGTGATGGGCATTGAGGTTGGCCGCTACATCAGCGCACTGCTGGTGATCATGGCCGGTCTTTTCCTCAAGCGCTTCCTCGAAGTGGTGGTCATGCGATGGCTCATCCGCCTCTTTTCCAAGACCCCCATGCGCTACGACGAGATGGTGGTCGAAGCCCTCGGGAAGCCGCTTTACGCCTTTGTGATCGTGGCATGCCTTCACATGTCGGTTTTTCTGCTGACCGCGGACCTGGTTTACACGTTTGATTTCCGGGGGCTGCTTCAAAAGGTCCACCTGGTCGCCGTCGGCATGATCGCGGTCTGGGCCGCCTACCGGCTGGTGGATGTGTTCGCATCGTATCTTGATGACATTGCCGCCGGGGAGGACACTACCCTGAAAGGCCAGTTCCTTCCGCTCATCAAACAGGGACTGCGCATCTTCACGGTGATTGTCGGTGGTCTGACCATCCTGGCCTCGCTGGAAGTGGATGTGATTGGTCTGCTGGCGGGTCTGGGTGTGGGCGGCGTGGCCATAGCCCTTGCCGCCCAGGATTCCGTGGGCAACGTCATCGGAACCATCAACGTGCTGGTGGACCGGCCCTTCAAGGTGGGCGACTGGATCATCGTGGGTGACAGGGTGGACGGCATGGTGGAGGAGATAGGGTTCCGCTCAACCAAGGTCCGCACCTGGCCGAAGACCCAGATGTCCATCCCCAACAAGGTGCTGGCCACGGAGATCATCGACAACTGGTCCCGCATGCCCAAGCGCCGTGTGCGCATGACCGTGGGCGTCACCTACCAGACCACACCCGAGGAGATGGAGGAGCTGCTCCGGCGCATTCGCGAACTCCTTCGCGGTGACGAAGGGGTGGACCAGGACTTCTTCCTCGTGAGGTTCACCGAGTTCGGTGCCAGTTCGCTGGACATTTTCCTCTACTATTTCACCAAGTCGATCAAGTGGGACGAGCATCTCGCCGTGCGCGAGCGCATCAACCTGCGCATCATGAAAATCATCGGCGAGCTGGGTCTGTCCATTGCCTACCCGACGCGCACGCTCCACATCGAGAGCATGCCGCCCGGTCCAATCACCCCCCCGTCCTCGCCAGGTGCCGGGAGGTGACCAGGGCCGGCCCCCGGTCCGGTCGTGATGCGATCGGGCCTTCCAGGCCTTTCTTCACCGGCGGGGCTTCTCGTCGAGAAATTTGAGGATGGCGTCAGCGGCCATCAGGTGGGCCAGTTCGTTTGGATGCGCATCCAGGCTGTTGACCATCAGATCGTCCGGTTTCAGCTTGTGGTAAACCGGATGCAGGTCGAGGTGTTTCACATGGTGCTGGTGCCAGAAAGACGCCAGTTGCTCATGCACGGAGTGCCATGGGTAATGCCGCCCAAGTGCATGAAAAAACGGAAACGTCACGACGGCGAACCTGCCGCCCTGGCGTTCGGCAAGCTGCTTGAGTTCCTGCAGCCGCAGCATCTGGGCAGCCCATGCGGGACCTGCGTAGGCATCCTTCACCACGCCGAAGTAGTCCGGGATGTCCGGATCACGCAGGGCCTTGAGACGATAGTGCATGGCATTGGCAAAATAACTGTTGCGTGTGAGCCAGCCCTGGCGGCCCAGGCCCGCGTTGATGCGGGCCAGCGTTTCCTGCCATGCGGGCACGAGGTCGCTGATGTCGTTCAGGCAGTAGGCCAGCAGCACCACATCTAGCTGGTATCCGTTGGTGGTCAGCTGGCGCAGCAGGGCGATCTGGTCGCCTGTTTCGAAGCCGGGCACCGCCAGCACATGCACTTCGAGATCAGGAGCGGTGCGCCGCAAGATGTTCGCAAAACGGTCCTCCACATCCTTGATGCCCTGCCCGACGGTGAACGAATCTCCTATCACAGTCACCCGGCGCTTTCCCGGCGCGATGGCAAACTCGTAGCGCACGTTGTCACGCATGCCGAAATTGTTCATGCGGTAGTGCCGCTCAAACCAGCGCTGGCTGGTCTTGGAGTAATTGAAGGAATCGGTGGTGTCGCGCACAAAGCGGAACCATGCTTCGAGGATCAGGAAGGCTGTTGACCCCAGCAGCAGGAACACCAGCAGGTTGCCCAGCAGCAGACGCTGTGAGGGATTGGAAAGGCGGCCCTGCCGCACGGTCCTGGTGAACCTCCAAAGCAGCAGCGCGGCTAGGCACGGCGTGGCCGCGAACAACACGAACAAGGGCCATTCACTGGGCGGGGCAGACGACATAAACCGCAGGAGAACACCAGCTTTTCGCGTTTGAATCAACCAATGTCGATGGGGACCACGCTCCATGGTGTGTCTTGACCGGGGCGATGCAGCAGGAGATGGGGATGCTCGACGTCCATGTGATTTCCGCTGATCCGCCGGAAAGCCTGTCTTGCTCCCTCGTTACAGCTTGCCCGTGAGTGTCCATGTTAAGGAGCAATGTCTTGAAGGACCAATGTCATGTCCGGGACGGGCGCGACTGCGCACGTCACGCCGATGGTCCCCTTGCAGCAGCACTCTTCCAGCTCAGAGCCTGTCTGAAAAATGACAAGGGGCGTTGTTTTCGAGGAAAGGTGCGGATGGCGAGGCGCGAGGA
>CAYQCZ010000488.1:0-3606 GCA_964415955.1 uncultured Verrucomicrobiota bacterium
CATGCCAAAAAATCCGGATCTCCGGCATGCGGGACATCCCGGATTCCTGGCCGTGGTGAACAATTGACCGGCTGCGTTCAGGGCGGACGCATCTCCCGCTCACGCAACATGGTGCCTGATGCCCGGCGCATATCCCGGACGGCACCGGCGGAGGCTTTACACGTCACAAATCTGAACGCCCTGCCTGAGGGAGGCCAGTGCGTCCTTGCGCTTCGGTATGAACTCCTGACCGATGAACCCCTTGTAGCCGGTTTCCAAAATCGCCCGGATGATGGCCGGGTAATAAAGCTCCTGCGAATCATCGATCTCCGCGCGCCCCGGCACGCCGCCCGTATGATAGTGGGCAAAAAACTGGTTGTGTTTCTTGATGGTGGCAATGACATCGCCCTCCATGATCTGCATGTGGTAGATGTCGTAGAGCAGTTTGAACCGCTCAGAGCCCACGGCTTTGCACAACTCCACGCCCCAGGCGGAGTGGTCGCACTGGTAATCCTTGTGGTTCACCTTGCTGTTGAGCAGTTCCATGCAGATGGTGATCTTGTGCTTCTCGGCCAGGGGCATGATGCGCTTGAGCCCGACGGCGCAGTTCCGCAAGCCCTGTTCATCATCAAGCCCATCGCGGTTGCCCGAAAAGCAGATCAGGCGCTCCATGCCGGCGTCCGCGCATTCCTTGATGCGCTGCTCATAGATCGAGTAAAGCGTGTCGTGGTGCTCGATGCGGTTGAACGCCTTTGGAATGCCGCCCACCCTGGCCCCCTGGGGCGTGGTGCCCGTGGGAAAGCTCACCATCGCGCAGGTGAGCCCGTGCTTCTTGAGGGTGGAAAAATCAGGAGGATCGAGCAGTTCCACCGAGGTCAGACCAATGCCTCTGGCGGCAAGGCAGAAATCCTCCAGAGAAATGTCTTTGTAGCACCACTTGCATGCGGAGTGCTGGACGCGCCCCTTGAGTTCGGCAGCAATGGCTTCGATGCGGGCCACGCTGCCGGCAAGCGCGGCGCATGCGGTGGCTGCCATCGTGTGTTTCAGGGCCGTGCGGCGCCCCACGACGGACTTTGTGCCGGGAAATGATATGGAGTTCATGCTGGTCACTGAATTGCCTTCGAGCCATTGAACCCCAGCGCCAGAACCGTGGCAAAGAGATTTGCAGTCGTTTCCGTCAACTTTGAACTTGGAGCCATCCGGACGCCGCCGCATGCTTGTCCCGTGGCCGGCCCCTCAGAACCTTCCATTGATCGTCTGTGGCGTGAATACGCGCTCGCCTTTGAGGATTACGACGACCTCCGGCTTGCGCGCTGGCTTGCGCAGACATTGGGCCAGTTCGAGGGGCGCGCCTGGCGCTTGTCCCATCCGCTCCTGGGAGCCTATCGGCTGGCGGCGCAAAAGGCGCATGAACGCCAGATCTGGCTGAAGCGCCTGGCGACCATTCCTCACGCCTTTCCGGAGGCCTCCTGCTGCCGTGCCCCGCTGCTGCCCATGCTCACACGGGATGTGCTGGAATCCGGCCTGGTGTGTCATCATTGCAGCGGGATTGCCGTGCCCTTCGAGGAGATTCCTGAAACCGAACAGGCATCCATAAGGCGCTGGGCAGAGGATTATGGTCCGGTTCATGCCGTGGCCCACTGGGATGACAAGCAGCGCCGCAGCACAGGGAACTACGAGGAGGCGGCGGAAGAGGCGGAAAAACTGCTGTGCGCGGCCGGCAGCGAACTTGTGCCAAGGCTGCTGGAACACTACCCCGCTGTCATCTGGGAGGATCAGGACGAGTGCCTGGAGGTGCGCCCTGAGGACTTGCGCATATCATAGGATTTCCCTGCGGCATGTCAGTCTGAGGCCAGTTGGTTGGGCTTTGACCATTTTACCCGGGTCAGCAGCACATCGCCGTTGATGCCGTTCCTTGGCTGCCACTCACCAACGGTCACCCATGATTCATGAGGGCTTGCATCGGTGATGTGAAAATTTCCCATCAACGCCACCTTGTCAGGATCATTGACACCATCTCCGATCAAAGGCAGCACGACGCGCTCGGTGTCACGGATGAGGCACAGATTCTTCGTGTCCACCTGCGCCATCCACAGCGGTGCGCGCCAGCGGATCACCTTTTCGTTGCTAGCATCCTTGCGGGTGTAAACCAGCCACAAGGCATCCGAGTGCGCCATCCAGTGCTGCTGCGTGGTGCTCATGATCAACGGTGTGCCGTCCTCCCAGCACCATGGCCGTTTTGCGCTCCATTCAAGCCCGTCCCTGCTGCCGCACGCATATCCGCGTTCATCCTCGGCACGCAGGGTGAGGTAAAAAAATCCCCGATACCGCACCATCGAAGGTTCGAGCAGTCCCCTGCCCTTGTCGTGCTTTATCTCCTGTCCGACTTCCTTAACCGCCAGCGTGTCACCATCAAACGAACAGACGATTGATGAAACTGATCTCGCCGTCTCCTTTGCCCCGTGAGTGAAGGCGAGCAACACGTCTCCATTGTCGAGATTTACGCGCTGGCCGCAGTTGTTGGTGTAAATGTGGCCGCCGCGTGGATCATTCCACTCCAGCTTGCGGCGCGGTCCCCATTGTCCGCCCCGCCAGACCGCATACACCGGCCAGCGCGACGGCTGGTTCCGCGAAAACGCCGGTCCGCGATAGAACACATTGTGCCCGACCGCCAGCACGCTGCGGCTCCTTGCGTGCCACTCGGGCACCACGTCGCAAACACCCTCTTCTCCATGCTCCGGATGAGGCATACGGCCAAGAGACGGCACTGGCTCCGGCTTTGTCCATGTCGTCCCAAGGTCATCAGATGTCATCCAATGGACGGGGCCGAAATAATCCGAGCCCGAAATTGTTTGCAGGGTCATAAACGCCCTCGTTCCCTTTCCTGCGGGCATCATGCAGGCACGGGGGTGAAACCACGTGGGCCCTTTCCCGTCCCGTCCGCGGAGCAGGACCGTCTTCTCGATGGATTTGACCAGCAAAGGATTTGCCTCCTGCGCTCCAATGCCGGCGGCAGGCCCGGACGCAGCGATGGCCGCCAGCCGGCCAAGAAATCGCCTGCGATTTTCAACTGCGCCATGGCGGGAGGCTTGAGGATGAATGGGCGTGTCGGGCTTCATGGTTTGGGTGTGTCAAGCTTCTGCCCGGCAGGCGTCCATTCAAGATGCCTGGACAGAAATTCGTAGGTTCTCTGTCCGTTGATGGTGTGCGGGCCATCGAAAAACTCGATCTCGGTCCGGTCAGGGATGCCCAGCTTCGTGTAAAAACGCCTGACTTTGGCGTATTCAAAGGCCACCCATTCATCAAGGCCCACGCCATCCGCGTGGCCGCGCTCCACCATGAACGGACGCGGCGCAATCAACGCCGCCATCTCGGCGTAATTGAAGGTCTGGCCAAGGTTACACTCAAAGATTTCGTATTCACCAGTGAACATGTAGCAGTTGCGCCAGTCGATGCTGGCGTTCTTCCAAACCCACTCGTTGAAGTCGGCGGAGCAAATGGAGAGACGGTAACGGTCACAGACCGCCGGGATGCGCATCGCAGACTTGCCACCATAGCTCAATCCATAAAAGGCGATCCGCCGCGCATCCACAAAGGGCTGCTGCTCCAGCCAGTCGAGAATGCGCT
>CAYQCZ010000489.1:0-3598 GCA_964415955.1 uncultured Verrucomicrobiota bacterium
CCATGGGCGGTGCGTCCACATGGAACTTTGCCGTGCATCACGCATGGCGCTGGGCCGCGGCACAGCCGGGTGCGGGTTTCAGCGAGGCGGCGGAATTTCTCAAGGTGTTCCAGAATGAAACGCTCGAACCCAGCTGGTGGGAGAAGAAACTGTGGCGTTTGAACGACGCCACCGAGCATGCTCTGAACCTGTTCAACGTCCCGACGGTCGCCTACAGCGGTCAGAAGGACCGGCAAAAGCAGGCCGCCGACATCATGGAGAAATACATGGCGGCGGAGGGGCTGCGGTTGACACACATCGTCGGCCCCAACACGGAGCACAAGTTCGAACCGGGCGCGAAGGACGAGGTGGAGAGACGCATCGATGCCATTGCCGCGCTGGGCCGCGATCCCGTGCCGCAACAGGTGAAGTTCACGATATTCACGCTGCGCTACAATCGCATGTTCTGGGTGGTGGTGGACGGGCTGGAGGAACACTGGGAACGCGCCCGTGTGGACACCGAATTTCACAAGGGCAGGAATGAATTTGCCGTGGCCACGAAGGGTGTCACCGCACTGACGCTCCTGTTTGAGCCGGGCCAGTATCCGCTGGACCTCACGCAAGTTGCGCTGGTCACTCTGGACGGCCAGTCGCTGAAGGCGCCCAGGGCGTTTTCCGACCGGTCATTTTCGGCCAGCTTCGTGAAGGCGGGTGGCAAGTGGGCTGTGGCTGATGCGAAGACATTGGCGAACGCGGGTGGCCTTGCGAAGCGTCATGGTTTGCAGGGGCCGATCGATGATGCGTTCATGGATTCCTTCCTCTTCGTGCGGCCCACAGGCACGCCGCTCAACGAAAAGGTGGGGCAATGGGTTCAATCAGAGCTGGCCCGCGCCATCACCCACTGGCGGCAGCAGTTCCGTGGCGATGTCCGCATCAAGGATGACACCGCGGTGACAGACGAAGACATCGCCAAGCACAACCTCGTGCTGTGGGGCGATCCGCACAGCAACAAGCTGCTCGGGCGATTCGCAGATCGCCTGCCGATCCGCTGGAGTGCGTCTGAAATCAACGCAGGGAAGACGTTCGGCAGCGCCACGTATGCGCCGGTGATGATTCATCCCAATCCGTTGAACCCGTCGAGATACGTGGTGTTGAACAGCAGCTTCACCTACCGGGAATATGATTACCTCAACAACGCACGGCAGACGCCCAAGCTGCCGGACTGGGCGATCATTGATTTGAGCACGCCCCCGAACAGCCGATGGCCGGGCAAGGTGGTCGATGCGGGATTCTTTGGCGAGAAGTGGGAGTTGAAGAAGCAGTGAGCCACCACGGTAGGCGCATGGCCTGCATGGAAACAACAGCCATGAATTCAAAACCACCTGGCCTGGCGGACATCAAGGCGGCCGCCGTGCGTATCACCGGTCATGTGCACCGGACGCCGGTGTTGACCTGCCAGGCATTGGACGCGATGGCCGGGGCAGCCTTGTTCTTCAAGTGCGAGAACTTCCAGAAAGGCGGCGCATTCAAGGCACGAGGTGCCACCAACGCCGTGCTGCAACTGGGCGTCGATGAACGGTCACGCGGTGTGGCCACCCATTCCTCCGGGAATCATGCCGCCGCTCTTGCGATGGCTGCACAGAAGCAGGGCATCAGGGCTTATGTGGTGATGCCGCGCAACGCCCCCGCCGTGAAGAAACGTGCGGTGGCGGGCTATGGCGCACAGATCATCGAATGCGAACCGACCCTGCAGGCGCGTGAGGAAACACTGCAACGCATCCTCTCCGAGACCGGCGCGGCATTCATCCCGCCCTACAACGACTCACGCATCATCGCCGGACAGGGAACCTGCGCCCTGGAGTTGCTCGATCAGGTGGCCGGTCTGGATGCTGTCGTGGCACCCGTCGGCGGTGGCGGGTTGTTGAGCGGGACATCCATTGCCGTGAAGTCGCTGGCAACGAGCACGAAGGTTTTTGGCGCTGAACCCGCAAGGGCAGACGATGCGCATCAATCACTCAAGGCGGGAAGGATCATTCCTTCCGACAACCCGCAGACCGTTGCGGACGGACTGAGAACCTCGCTGGGCGATCTCACATTTGAGGTCATCCGAAGCCACGTGGATGCGATCCTCACGGTCGATGAGGGACAGATCGTGGAAGCCATGCGTTTGCTCTGGGAACGCATGAAGCTGGTTGTCGAGCCATCCGGTGCCGTGCCACTGGCGGCAGTGCTGGCGCACTCCCAGTTGTTCGCAAACAAGCGCGTGGGCATCATCCTGTCCGGCGGCAACGTGGACCTTGAGTCACTGCCCTGGAACCGCTGAGCGGGGCAGATCCAATCGCAGTGCCCCGGCGCGTCAGCGGAAGAACAGCCACCACACAATCACCAGCATGGGCAGCATGAACGGCAGTGTGAACTTGAAGAAGTAGCCCAGGAATCCGGGCGTGTGGACCTTCTGCTGGTCCGCGATGGCCTTGACCATGAAGTTCGGGCCGTTGCCGATGTAGGTGTTCGCTCCGAAAAACACAGCCCCGACGCTGATGGCAACGATGTATTTGTTGAAGCTGGCGTTGCCCAGAAGCCATGCGATTTCAATCTGCTCGCGCTTGATCGTCCCGGCGGCCAGCATCTCCGGATGCTGCTGCCTCAAAGCCTCGATGGTTCCGCGGATGTGTTCGGCATGCGGGCCGGTGATTGTGGACAAGTCCGCCGGCAGGCCGGCCTGGATCATGGCTTGAATCTGAGCAATGGCGTCGGAAGCGACCACCGATCCAAAAATGGCGCTCAGGAAACTGAGGTAAGTGGGCGCGTTGTCCAGCACGCCGGAGAGGGCGCCGCAGCTCCAGTAGAAGAAGGACGGTGAAATGTCGCCCATCTTGCCGGCATTGACCTGGAGCCAGTCCAGCGCGGGAATCATCGTGGCAAAGATGCCGATGAACAGGAACGCCACCTCCTTGATGGGAAAGAAATCAAACTGGTTGGCATCATGGACCTGCTTCTTCGTGGTGTAGTAGGAGCCCACGGCGGCCCCCATCATGATGGCTTCGCGCAGGAAATGCGGGTGATTGATGAACACCGCGCCAAGGATGACGCCAAGGAAGAAGAGATTGCCCAGGCCCTCGAATTTCCATTCATCCGAAGGTTCGGCCAGCTTTTCCCGCACATCCTTGGGCGCGCGAAGATAGTTGTGGCGGTCCACCACGAAGAAGGTTGCCAGCAGCACGCCCACGCCCACCAGCCATACGGCCCAGCATTGCTCCAGCACCCACCAGAACGGGATGCCCTTGAGGTAGCCAAGGAAAAGGGGCGGGTCGCCAATGGGTGTGAGACAGCCGCCGACATTCGACACCACGAAGATGAAAAAGACGATGTGATGCGCCGTGATGCGGTATTTGTTCATGCGAATCCACGGCCGGATCATCAGCATGGAGGCGCCGGTCGTGCCGAGGACATTGGCGATGACCGCGCCAATGAAGAGAAAGACCACGTTGGCCAGGGGCGTGGCCTCGCCCTTGACCGAGATGTGGATGCCGCCGGACACCACATACAGGGACCCGATCAACGCGATGAAGCTGACGTATTCATGCGCGACATGGAGCACGCGTTCATAGGCGTGGAG
>CAYQCZ010000490.1:0-304 GCA_964415955.1 uncultured Verrucomicrobiota bacterium
GGTGGTGCCAAGTGGAAGAAAGACAATTTACAGAAAGATTTTTACACCCCCAGTTCCCGGCCGGCCGCATCAATGCCACTACGGGCCAGATGTCCTGGCAAAAGCAGACCATCAAGCACATGGGATCACCCCGTCGCAACGATGTGACCGGAGTGGCTCCCTTCCAATGGAATCCGGCGGGTGGCCCCGGCACCGGTGTGCTGGCCAACGGCACCGGCTTCCGTGCGCCGGAAAAATGGGTGGTGTGCCCTTCAGACAAGGTTCCGGCAATCACCGAAATTGATGGCTCGGCTAAACGCCACCA
>CAYQCZ010000490.1:325-3598 GCA_964415955.1 uncultured Verrucomicrobiota bacterium
CTATTCCATGATCCAGCACAATGGGGGCGGAACACCGCCTTGGAACTGGAATCCGGCGGGTTACACCCGCGTCTCCGAGCACGACTGGCCTCCCAATTCCAGCATGAAAACTGGTATCGGATTGGTTTTGAGTCAGAATGGTGCAGGAGGAAACGTCAATGCGGCCCCGCGCCAGTGGAAATCAGGCACGCCTGATGATACCGCCGCCAACATCCTGCGCATCCGCTACCAGCCGGCGGTGGTGGCCGGGATGGTCCTCAACCAATCTGACACGCTGATGATTGGCGAGCGGGTGATCGCCAACAATTACTTCGGTGTCGTGAATCAGGCTGTGCTCCAGCGCCCGAACAACTCGTGGAACGCCGCACAAAACGCCAATCCGATGAACGCCCAGCAGATCGTGCGCGACCGCATGGGACCAACCTCCGCCACGCTCCATGGTGTGGACAAGTTCAACTACCTCTACGTGGATGGCCACGCCGAACACCTCGACAAACGCGCCACACAGAATCCTTCCGCCGCAGACAATCTGCAAAGCGGCCAGTGGACCGTGGACCCCAAACACTGAGCCGCCATGCGCAAGACTGAAAAGTTGCTTCAGGCAATAGTCGCCGCCGGATGGATGGTGATGCTCCACGCGGGCTGCTCGAAGGAGGAACCGGTGGCATCCGTCCCGGAAGGTCCGGTTGTGTCTGATGGTGCCAGCGGCATTTCACTGACCACCGGTGCCGTGAAGGGTGGACAGGATGCATCCCAGCCTTCCGCGCCAACCGGACCGGTGCCAGTGGTTCCAGTCGAGTTCTCGGACTCGGCACCTCCTGAAAAGCAGATTGCGGCGGTCGTGGAAAGCGCCAATGCCGCCTACTTCGGGGCTGAGGGCGCGGCGACAGTGCCCAAGGATGGTGTGGAGCTGTTGAACCGCGCGATTCAGGTGTATGGCGAGCGCCGGCAGGAAACAGACGATGGCGACGGCCCCCAATGGCCCGTCATCAGCAGCCTGGACCAGCTTGTGCGCTACCGCATCCTGAAGGCGTTGCCAGCGGCACCAGCGGGCAAGAAATACACGATGAACCCGACCACCAAGGTGGTCACACTTGAGGATCGGTAACGATCCGCATGCCAGACAGCACGGCACGGACTGCCCGGTTCGTGCCGTTTGCTGTTGCGGACCATGGGCTCACATTACAGCGCGGACGGTGAAACCCCCACGCCCACGATGCTGCACGCCTGAACCACGTTCAGACCCAGCCTTGCAGCCTCGGCCAGCACCTCGTCGGATTCCGTGCCTGGGTTCAGCCACAACGCATCGCACCCCCTGGCCGCAATGTCCGGAAGCACCTGGAGCAGCACGGAGGGCGGCAGATACACGCTGACCATCCGGGGACGCTCCGGCACCTCGCCAATGCTTCTGAACGCAGGCAGCCCCTCAATCTCCGTTTCCCTGGGATGCACCGGCCAGACCGTGAACCCTCTCTGCTGAAAGGCCCGCACCGCCTTGTTGCCGAACTTGGACTGGTCCCTCGATGCCCCGATGATCGCAATCGTGTCTGTCATGTTTGTGCCGGAGGGTTTGCCACGAAGGCCTCCCTTTTGCAACGCATGCCTGCCGGGCGATGCCGGTGAATTTCCGTTCGCAGTCGCAAGGCTCCGGATTACCATGCGTCATGCCCACGAAACATTGTTCAGGGAACTGGCATCAACGGGTGGCAGGTGCGTTGCTGATCCTCTTCAGCACGCCTGCAACAAGCGCCGACGGGCCTGTCAAACCCGTCACCGTCGCACTGGTGGGTGATTCCACCGTCGCGGAACGCTCCGGATGGGGGCCGGGATTCCGGCAGCTCGCCGGGCCCGGCATGGTCTGCACGAACTTCGCACTGGGTGGACGCAGCTCGAAGAGTTTCCGTGATGAAGGCCACTGGGCGGGAGTGCTGGCGGCGAAACCCGATTACATCCTGATTCAATTCGGCCACAATGACATGCCCGGCAAGGGACCGGCGCGTGAGACCGACCCGGCTACAACCTTCCGCGAGAATCTTGCGCGTTACGTGGACGAGGCACGCGCCATCGGCGCGCGACCGGTGCTTGTCACATCCTACACCCGGCGGGTTTTCAAGGATGGCAGGATCGTGGGTGAACTCGCGCCCTATGCGGAGGCCGCCCGCGCCGTGGGCCGGGACAAGAACGTCCCCGTTGTGGACCTCTTTGCACGCAGTGTCGCCTTTCACAACGAACTGGGCAGCGAGGCATCGGACAAGTTCAATCCGCCGTCAAAGGACGGAAAAACCGATCGCACGCATCTGGAATCCAGAGGGGCGGCGGTCATTGCGCAGCTCGTCGCGGAACAACTGGACAAGGTGTTGCCGGAGTTGGGCAGGTTGTTGAAGCGATGATTGCGTCAGAGGCCGCATGCTCCTTTGACGGCCCCGTGTGCGACGGTTCCGGCAGTCTTGCAGGGCATGCAAGACCGGTAACTTGAATCGAGCCTGCGGGGTGACGATCCACCCATCAAGGCTCCACGATCACCGGCATCCCGGCCCACACGAGGCGCAGCAACAGTTGCGCGTTCCAGTTGGCGAGACGGAAACATCCGTGGGACTCGGTGCGGCCCACCGCCTCGGGATTGGGCGTGCCATGAATGCCATAGCCCGGACGGCTCAGGCCAATCCATGCCAGGCCCACCGGATTGTTCGGCCCGGGTGGAATCATCAGGGGCTGTGTCAGCTTTCGCGCCTCGGCCGATTCCGGGAAGATGCGAGGGTCGAATCTGTAGTTGGGATTCTCCGCCACCTTCTCGACGTGCAGCTCGCCCACAGGACGCTTCTCGACGAACTGCGCGATGCTCACCGGGAAGTGCACCATCAGCCGTCCGTTCTGGTCGAATGCCTGGAGTGTGCGGTTGCCCAGCGAGATGCGCACGCGGGCGGCCCTGGTTTTGAACACGGGCTGTGTGATGTGAGGGATGACCAGCGTGGTGCCCTCGGTGATGTTGGTCCAGTCGCGGCCGGGGTTCAACGTGCGGATGTAACCCGGATGCGCATGGCCGCGCTCCGCCGCCATTTCCAGAATGCTGGAGTAATCAAGCCGGGCCTGGCGTGACTTGCCCGTCCAGGTGCTGCTGATATCGGTCAGGCGCGCAAGATCCGCGCCGGTCACGGTGAAGTGCGTGTAGGCGGGCGGACGCAGCCACAGCCGCGCGCGGGTCGCAGCATCCGCCTCGCCGGTCTGGGGGAGACCCTCGCGGTGTTGAAAGGCGCGGATGGCGGCGCGGCTCTG
>CAYQCZ010000491.1:0-482 GCA_964415955.1 uncultured Verrucomicrobiota bacterium
ATTCTGGGACAGGTGTTCAACTATCTTGCCTTGCAGAAGGGCGATGTCTCCGTGGCCACGCCGGTGCTGGGTGTAAAAATTCTTCTGGTTGCCTTCTTCTCGACGCTGCTTCTCGCGCAGCCCGTGCCCATCAAGCTGTGGATTGCCGCCGCGCTTGGTTCTCTGGCCATTGCCATGCTCAACCGCAGGGACGCCACGCAACACCATCATGTGGGGACGACCATTCTGTTTGCCGGCAGTTCAGCTGCGATGTTCGCACTGTTCGACGTGCTGGTGCAGAAATGGGTGACGGGATGGGGTGCCGGTCGCTTTCTGCCAGCCATGATGATGGTGGTGGCAGGATTGAACTTCGGACTGATCCCCTTGTTTCGGGAACCGATCACCAAGGTGCCGAAGGTTGCATGGCCATGGCTGCTGGCCGGCTGCTTCTTCATTGGTGCTCAATCGCTGATTTTCGTCACCGCAATTGCCAAGTTCGGAAA
>CAYQCZ010000491.1:492-3587 GCA_964415955.1 uncultured Verrucomicrobiota bacterium
CGCCACCGGAGCCAACGTCATTTACAGTTCCAGGGGCTTGTGGAGTGTCGTGGCGGTGTGGCTTGTGGGGCATTGGTTTGGCAACCGCGAACGTCATGCCGGCCCGCGTGTGATGCGCTGGCGGCTGGCCGGTGCGGTGCTGATGATGGCCGCCATTGCCCTGGTCCTGACCTGACAGCACTGGATTGCGGGATTGATCCGCGGCAACCGGCGGGGTAAACCCTTGCCGTTCCACCAAACCTGACGACCCCATGAAAGCCACGCCCAACACCTCCCGCCGTTCCTTCCTGAGGACTTCCATCGCTGCCGGTGCAATGATCGCAGCACCCAATGTTTGGACTGCGCAAAAATCAGACCGCCGCCTTGTGATCGGCGCGGGGGAGCATCGCTACGAGGTGCATCATGATTTCGTGAAGCTGCCGGACAAATACAAGTGGCAGACCACGCACAATGTCGCCGTGGATCGCGAGGGGTTGATCTACGTGATCCATGAGGGCCGCGAGAATCTCAAGGACCATCCCTCGATTTTTGTGTTTGATGCGAAGGGGAAATTCATCCGCGCCTTTGGCAGCCAGTTTCAGGGCGGCGGCCATGGTCTGGAGGTTCGCACGGAGGGAAAACAGCAGTTCCTTTACGTGACCGGCTACCAGCAGTTGAAGAACTTCGCCAAGCTGACCCTCACGGGAGATGTCGTCTGGGAAAAACGCGCCCCCATGGAATCAGGAATTTATCCGGCGGGTGAGGACACCAATCCGCAGAAGCGATGGGGACGCGACGCGTTCATGCCCACGAATTATGCCTTCATGCCAGACGGGGGATTCTTCGTGGCCGATGGCTACGGCTCCTACCGCATCCATCGTTATCACAAGAATGGCAACTGGCAGTTCGCGTTTGGCGGTCCAGGCACCAAGGACGGCCAGTTCAACACACCCCATGGCATCTGGACGGACAGCCGCGCTGGACGTGACCTGAGCGTGGTGGTGGCGGATCGCGCGAACAAGCGCCTGCAATGGTTCACGCCGGAGGGCAAGCATCTCAAGACCCTCGATGGTTTCATCCTTCCCGCCAACATCGACACCTACAAAGATCTGATGCTGGTGCCCGACCTCAGTGCGCGCATCACCCTGCTCGATGCGGACAACAACGTCATCGCGCACCTTGGCGAAGATCCGGAATGGCGTGCAAAAGTGCTGGCCGACAAGATGGCCATGCGCCGTGAGGCCGATGGCAAGAGCTGGATGCCGGGACGCTTCCTGCATCCGCATGACGCCTGCTTTGATGCGAAGGGGAACATCCTTGTGGCTGAATGGGTGGATACCGGCCGTGTGACGCTGCTCAAGCATGTGGGTTGATCCACGTGACGCAACCGCGTCTTGCGCGGGGCACGTTGACTGGTAGCTTTCGCGCCATGTTCATTTGCCCATTGCTTCACCCGTGCTGCACACGGACCTTCGCACTGCTGCTGGCAGTCTGCACCGCCGCCGTTTTCGGTTCTGCGGCGGAAACGGCATCCATGGAGTGTCGTGCACATGGGGCCGCATTCGTTCCTTCCAGCAGCAAGGGGCTTCAATACGCGCCGGATCGCAAGGTGGACATCCTGCACATGGCCATCGACCTGACACCGGATTTTCAGCAGGGCTCCATCACGGGTTCCGTCACAATGACCTTCAAACCCATTGCCACGCCTCTTGCGGAACTGACGCTGGATGCCGTGGACATGCTGGTTACGAAAGTGACGGGTTCCACAGGGATCGCCGCCCATCAGGTCACTGACGAGAACATTGTCATCACCTTCGCAAAGCCCGTTCCCGTGGGCAGCGAAACCTCGGTCACCGTCAGTTACTCCGCCACGCCCCGCAAGGGGCTTTATTTCAGGACGCCCGCGCAGGGTTATCCTGCCGCGGAAACGCAGGTCTGGTCGCAGGGCGAATCCACGGAATCGCGCCACTGGTATCCGTGCCATGATTTCCCCAATGAAAAAATGACCACCGAACTGACCTGCCACGTGCCCGAGGGCATGACCGTGCTGTCGAACGGCCGCGAGATTTCCTCCGTGAAGAACAACAAGACGGGCCTCGTGGCCGTGCGGTGGCGGCAGGAAAAACCGCATGTGAATTATCTGGTCACGCTCGTGGCCGGCTATTACCGGAAAATCGAGGACCGTTACCGTGACATTCCGCTCACCTTTTACACGCCGCCCTCGGACATCGCCGAGGCTTCCAATTCATTCCGAGGCACCAGGGAAATGATGGCGTTTTTTGAGAAGGAAATCGGCGTGCCGTATCCTTGGGCGCAATATGGCCAGGTGGTGGTGCGGGATTTTCATTGGGGCGGCATGGAGAACACCGGCATGACCACGCTGACGGACCGGACACTGTTCCGTGCCGAGACCGAGAACATTTTTGACAGTGAAGGCCTGGTCGCGCATGAGTTGGCGCATCAATGGTTTGGCGATCTCGTCACATGCAAGGATTGGAGCCACATCTGGTTGAACGAAGGGTTTGCCACCTACTACGCACATCTCTGGGACGGGCATCGTCACGGGAAGGATGAGATGAACATCGGCCTGATGGGAACCTTGCGGGCGCTCACTTCCCGCACGGATGCGCCCAGGGCGATTGTCTCGCGAAAGTTCAACACGCCCGATGACCAGTTCCGCGTGTATGGTCATCTGGCCTACGGCAAGGGTGGGTGGGTGCTGCACATGCTGCGCAGCCAGCTTGGTCCGGAACTCTACCGCACGTGTGTGAAGACTTATGTGGAGCGTCGCCAGTTCGACACGGCCGTCACACCGGACCTGCTGGCCGTGATCGAGGAAGTGTCCGGCCGTTCGTTCGACCGCTTCTTCGATCAATGGGTGTTTCATGCCCATCATCCCGAGCTCGACGTCACCTATGCGTGGGATGAGAAGACCAAGCTCGCCAGGGTTTCAGTCAGGCAGACACAAAAGCTCAGCGATGAAGTGCCGTTGTTTCACATTCCGCTCCCGGTGCGCTTCAAAGGGAAATCGGGCGTGGTCAACCGGGTGCTGGACATCCGTGACGCAGACCACGATTTCTACATTCCACTCAAGCAGGCACCGGAAACCGTGCGCG
>CAYQCZ010000492.1:0-3570 GCA_964415955.1 uncultured Verrucomicrobiota bacterium
CTTCATCACGACCCGGTCGCGCTGGTCAAATCACTGCTCGACAATCTCACCGTGCAGCGCATCGAGGTGGACATGATCAAGTTCACCGGGCCTTTGTTCGCAAAAGTGGACAACCGGCTGATGAGCCTCCAGCTCGTGCAGCTCGGCCTCACCAACTCGGCCATGTTCATGGCCAATGGCGAGGTCGTTCAGCCCGCCGAGGTGCTCTACAAAAAGTGCATCCTCGTCGAGCGCGGCAGCTTCCGTCCCGTCACCAAGGTCACCCTGGAAATGCTCGAGAGCGCCCAGGCCGCCTTCGTGCAGGAACCCAAGGTGCAGGGACAGGACGTCGTGGTGCTGATGGAGATGACCTTGAAGAATCTCCTGGACGGCGACCGGATCGACCACCGCGACTTCCTCGACCGCGCCGACCTGCTCATGGCCCTGGGCAAGAACGTGCTCATTTCCAACTACGGCGAGTATCACCGGCTGGCCTCCTATTTGTTCCGTCACACGAAACAAATGATCGGCCTGGTCATGGGCGTGCCAAGTCTCAAGGACATCTTCAACGAGAAGTATTACACCGATCTGGAGGGCGGCATCCTCGAGTCCCTCGGACGTCTGTTCAAGAACGACCTGAAACTCTATGTCTATCCGCTCAAAGACCCCAGGACGGGATCGTTGATCACCGCCGGAAACATGCGTGTGGAACCCCATCTGCGCCACCTTTACGCCTATCTTACGGAACATCAGTTCATCGAGGGCCTGCGCGATTTGCGCGCCGAAAACCTGCCCATTTTCTCGCGTGATGTTCTCTCCCGCATCCGCAATGGCGAGCCCGGCTGGGAGGAGATGGTGCCGCCCGAGGTGGCCACCATCATCAAGCAGCGCAAGCTGTTCAACCACCGCTCCGCAACGGTTGAAAACACTCCAGCCTCCGCCGCTGCCACCTGAAATGCCCGGCAGCGCTACTTCCCCGCCGTCCAGCCGCCGTCGATGACGAATTCGCTGCCGGTCACAAAGGCCGATTCATCGCTTGCCAGATAAAGCGCCGCGGCGGCGATTTCATCCGGCCTGCCCATGCGCCCCACCGCCTGCGTCGCGCAGGCATCCGCGTAGGCCTTTTCCGGATCGGGATATTTCTTGAGCCATGCGCTCACAAACGGCGTCTCCACCCGCCCGGGACAGATGCAGTTGCACCGGATGCCATAGCGCGCGTAGTCCAGGGCGATGCTCTTGGTCATTCCCACCACGGCAAACTTCGTCATGCAATAGGCAAACCGGTCACGCACCGCCACCACGCCGCCGATCGATGCCATGTTGATGATGTTGCCGCTTTTGCGCTCCAGCATGGACGGCAGAAACGCGCCGGCCAGATGGAACACGCCCCGCACATTCACTCGATACAGCCGGTCCATGTCCTCGCCCGTCGTGTTCGCAATCGATCCCACGTGTCCGATGCCCGCATTGTTCACCAGCACATCCAGCCGTCCCCTGCCCTTCAAGACTTCATCGGCCACACGCCGGCACGCCTCCTCATCCGCCACATCCAGGGACACAAACGCCGCCTGGCCGCCGGTCGTCCGGATGGACTGTGCAGTGGCGTTGCCCGCCGTTTCATCACGGTCCGCGACAAACACAAAGGCGCCGGCACGCGCAAACACTTCCGCAATGGCCGCACCTATGCCCGACCCGGCTCCTGTGATCAGGGTGATCTTCTCGTTGAGGCTGAACATGCCCTTAGTTGAAGCGAACCCCGTCCGTGCGGCGATGATAAAAATCGGTTTGAGGGCGGCTGGAATGGCGTCTCCCATCGCGCTTGGTTGTCTCCCGGGCTCCCGCTAATGTCCGCCCATGGAACTGCGCCAACTGCGTTACTT
Source organism: uncultured Verrucomicrobiota bacterium (assembly GCA_964415955.1). Taxonomy (GTDB): domain Bacteria; phylum Verrucomicrobiota; class Verrucomicrobiia; order Limisphaerales; family CAYQCZ01; genus CAYQCZ01. Next base: position 1,860 of record CAYQCZ010000492.1, read on the forward strand.
CGTGGCCGTGGCTGAAACAGGGAACATCAGCCGTGCGGCACGGAAAATCTTCCTCACGCAGCCGGCGCTCAGCCGCCAGATCAAGGCGCTGGAGGAGGAGATCGGCCAGTGTCTGCTGGAGCGCCAGGCACATTCCATCCGGCTCACACCCGCCGGGGAGACCTTGCTGCGCGAGGCGCGGGCGCTGCTGGACCACGCGGCCCAGGTGCTGGAGAAGGTCCGCGAGACGGGCCGGGGCATGCGCCTGCGCGTCGGCTACGCACCATCGCTGGCCAGCGGCCTGCTGGTCGGGGCCGTGGAGCGGTTCTCCAGGTCGCATCCGCAGGCAAGGATCGATCTCTTCGACCTTTCATCATCGGAGATGCGTTCAGGACTGGAGAACCAGTCCCTCGATGTGGCCGTCGCAGTCGGTGGCGGCGGCAGAACCCGCGGGTTGAAATGGGTGCCGCTGGTCCGCAGCCGGTGGATGCTGTCAGTCAACAAAAGGCATCCGCTGGCCAGACGCGCACGCATCAAACCCGCCGATGTCGCGGGCGAACCCTTGCTGGTCTATTGCCGGAAGGATTATCCGGAATACTGGGAGCTGTTGCAGGACTGGCTGAGGTCGCACGGCTTGAACGCGCGCATCGCCGGTGAGCACGACGGTGCGGACAGCCTGATGGCCGCCGTGGAGTCAGGCCTGGGCTGTGCGTTGGTGAGCGAACGCACACGCCTGCTTTTTCCCGGACGTGTCCGGTTGCTGGCCATCTCCGATCCGCCGCCCCCATTATGCATCGCCGCCGGGTGCCGCGAGGACCGCCAGACGGAGGCACCGCTGCAGGTGTTCATGGAGGCGCTCAAACACACCGCGAAGACCGGTTGAGCCGGCCGGGAATGAATTGACATGCGCCTTCAGAAACGCGCCACGAGCGCGAGACCGAAATAGGCGGCGCCTTCTCCGTTCATCAGAATGCGGGCCCGGTCGTAAATGAACCGCCGGTCCATCACCCAGCCACCCTCGACGGACGCAGTCAACCGTTCGCCAAGTTTTGTCCTCAAACCGCCGCCGACACGGATTTCCCGATAGCTGAGCATCTGATCATCCACAGCCGGACGCCCCGACCGGCTGCCCAATGTCTCGGACACGCGCCACGCACCGCCTAAAAGTTCACCGCCGGCGAAAAGTGTCGCGTCAGGACAGACCTGATACTCGACCACCGGCTTGGGCAGCACAGCGGAGAGTGTCCAATTCTCGGCAAACCTCCAGCGTGCGCCAATGCCGCCGATGATGGGCACATCACGTCGCGGGTCCAGATTGAACGCCGCCACCCACATCAGCCTGTCCGTGGGCGTCCACGCCACCGCCGCCAGCATGGGCATGTTCAAATCCCTCGTGCCCACGTCCTCCATGTCGCTGTAAATGCCGGGATTCAGGTTGATCCGAAAGGACCATTGGTCGGCAAACTGCCAGTTGTTTTCAAAACGCAGGCTGGTGCCATGCACGGTGTTGGGCAGTGGCAGCCCTGCGGGCAGCCCAAACCCAATCCTTTCCCAGCCCAGGCCGACGCCCCATTGATAACGCTCGCCGGATTGAAAACGGTGCATGTAGCGGACATCGGAATGGAAGGCATCCATGTCACCGGCCCGGATGGAACCCACCGAAAGCCCGGCAGGCACGGAATAGGAGAAGCTGGTGGTGAGGCTGTCGTCAGGCTGCGCCGCAGCCATGAGT
>CAYQCZ010000493.1:0-3561 GCA_964415955.1 uncultured Verrucomicrobiota bacterium
ATGCCGCTCATGCGGTTGACCGGTCTGGGAACGGCCGGCGACGGGTTGACGCCGGTCGAGATGGCCCGCCGCCTGATGACCGAGGTGCTGGGAGATGTGTCACAGGCGGTCTCAGAGCCGCTGTCCCGGCTGGGCAGGAGCGTGGGCAACGCGGCGGAAAAGGCCATGGACGCGGCCTCGGATGCCGTGAAAAAGACCGGCGAAGGCATCAAGAACCTGTTCAAAAAGAAGTAACCGGAGTTGTGCATCTCTCATGACCGTTCTGGAAGTCATCCGTCGCAGCACGGATTATCTCAACAAACATGGCGTGGACTCCGCGCGTCTGCAGGTGGAGCTGCTGCTGGCGCATCTCCTCAAGCTGCCGAGGCTTCAGTTGTATCTGAACTTCGAGCGCACGCTTGGCCCGGAGGAGATTGAGACGTTGCGCCGCATGGTCCAGCGTCGTGGTCGGCGGGAACCGCTCCAGCACATCCTCGGCAATGTCTCGTTCGATGGTGTCGAGATCGGCGTGAACCGTCACGTCCTCATCCCACGGCCGGAGACCGAACAGCTCGCCCTTCTTGCGGTCCGGTGCATGGCTGCGCTTCCGGCAGGACAGCCGGCCATCCTGGACCTGTGCACGGGCAGCGGGTGTTTGGCGGTTTACCTCGCGCTTCGCTTTCCAAATGCCCGGTTCACCGCCACGGACAAGTCCATCGAAGCCCTTGAAACCGCGAAGGCCAACGCCTCCCAACACGGAGTGCTTGCAAGAATTGATTTCCGGCAGGGGGATTTGTTCGCAGCCTGCGCGGATGGCTCGCGCTTTGATCTTGTGGTCACAAACCCGCCCTACATCCCCTCGGCGGAGATTGTCACGCTTGAGCCCGAGGTGCGTGACCATGATCCGAGAATGGCGCTGGACGGAGGCCCGGATGGGCTGGATTTCTACCGCAGGCTGTGCGTGGAAGCTCCTGACTGGATGACTCACAACGCCTGTTTCATGGCGGAGTTTGGGGATGAACAGGGTCCGAAGCTGATGAAGTTTTTTGCACGCGATCCCTGGCGGGACGTCCGCCTTGAGAAGGACTTGTCAGATCGTGAGCGGTTCTTCATTGCCAGCGCGGGTCACGCGTGAACAATCGGCCCCGTTCGTTGCCCAAACCCTGATTTCTCATGGACAGTCTGCTCATCAAAGGCGGTGTGCCGCTGCGTGGCGAGGTCACCATCAGCGGTGCCAAGAATGCCGTGCTGCCGATCATGGCCGCGACCCTTCTCACCTCCGAGACGTGTGTCATCCGGCGTGTGCCAAACCTCAGCGATGTCACCTTCATGGGCGACATCCTCAAGTCCCTCGGGGCCGAGGTTCGTCACGAAAACGGCACGCTCACCATCCGTGCCCAGCGCGTGAAAGGCATGGGGGATTACGATCTCATCCGCAAGATGCGCGGCTCGATCTGCATTCTGGGTCCGCTGCTCGGGCGATTGCGCCGTGCGAAGGTGTCACTGCCCGGCGGCTGCGTGATCGGTGCCAGACCCATCGATCTTCATCTCAAGGGCATGCGTGCGCTTGGCACGAAGATCACCATCAAGGCGGGTTACGTCGATGCCCACGCCCCCGGGTTGGCGGGGACGGAGATTTTTCTGGGCGGACGCAGCGGTCCCACCGTGCTTGGCACGGGCAATGTGATGATGGCCGCCGCACTGGCCGATGGTGTGACCATCATCGACAGCGCTGCCTGCGAACCGGAAGTCGTGGATCTGGCGGACTTCCTCAACGCCATGGGCGCACGCATCGAAGGCGCGGGCAGTCCCACCATCCGCATCACCGGCGTGAAGGAGCTCCACGGCGCGGAGCACGATGTCATTCCAGACCGCATCGAGGCCGCCACGTTTGCCATTGGAGCGGCGGTCACGCGCGGCGAGGTCACCATCCGGGGTGCACGCGCGGACCATCTCCATGCCGTGATCGACAAATTGCGGGAGGCCGGGGTGGTGGTTGAACGGGACGGCCCGAACCTGATTGCCAGCCGGGGACGGCGGTTGAAATCCGTGGATGTGACCACGCAGCCCTACGCGGGGTTTCCAACCGATGTGCAGGCACAGATGATGGTGTTGATGCTGCAGTCGCCCGGCATCAGTGTGATCACGGAGCGCATCTTTGAATCACGTTTCATGCATGTGCCGGAACTGGCGCGACTGGGTGCCGACATCTCGATCGAGGGGCCAAGCGCCATTGTGAAGGGCGGCCATCCGCTCAGCGGGGCGCCGGTCATGGCCAGCGATCTGCGCGCCTCGGCGGCGCTGGTGCTTGCCGGCTTGATCGCACACGGCTCCACGCAGGTGAACCGCATCTACCATCTGGACCGCGGCTACGAACGCATCGATGAGAAGCTCAAGAGCCTTGGCGCCCGCATCGAACGCGTGAAGGAGGAGTGACACCCTCCATCTTCATGGCGAGATTCCATTGTCCATGCGGCCGTGATCTGTGGCAGTCTCCGTTCAAAAGACACTCCATGAAAACAATCCCATTGATTTGCGCCGCGTCACTGGCCGCTTTTCTTGCGGCTCCACTGTCCGCGCAGGAAAAGCAGGAAGCCGGGCCATCGTCGAAGGGCGAAGCGAAGCCGCCGGACCGTGCCGCCCTGGAAAAAGCATTCGAGCAGACGCTCACCAGGGCGACTTTTGTCGGGCGCTGGTGCAGCGTGAAGGACGGCAAACTGGGGGAGGAACGGGCGGAGACCTACACCATCCAGTCCGCCCGCAAGGTGGGTGGTGACGTGTGGCTGATCACTGCCAGAATTCAGTATGGCACCAAGGACGTCACCGTTCCCATCCCGGTGAATGTGTTCTGGGCCGGTGACACGCCGGTCATCTCCATCAGCAATCTGGCCATCCCGAACGTGGGCACGTATTCGGCCCGTGTGCTGGTGCATGGGGATTCCTACGCGGGCACATGGTCCGGCGGTGACCATGGCGGGCTTTTGAACGGGCTGATCAAGCGCCACCAGCCTTGAGCCGGACGGCACCAGATGGTTGTTCGCGCAGGCAGGCGATCATTTCGCCCTGGGCGGACACCGTGTGCGTCGGCGGCGGGTCCATTGTTGTTCTTCTTGGATTGTTGCTGTTCGGCGACCGCTCCCTTGTCGCTGCCAGCGCCCATGTCGCCTGGTGGATGGATCCCGTGAAGGCACTGCTGACTGTGACCATCAACATGCCGCATTTTCTGGCCTCCTACCGGATCATATACCGCACACGGGAGCGCATTCTGAAATACAAGGCGGCGACGATTTATGTGCCTGCGTTCATCCTGGCCTACGCGATGTTCGCCATTTTCATGGCGCGGGAAAGCCTCCTATGGATCACCCTGCTGCTGTTGGTGGCGGGCGGTTATCTCGCATGGCATTACACCGGGCAGGCATGGGGCATGATGGCGACGTTTGCCCGGCTGTCGGGAAAGCCCTTTGAGCCGCGTGAGGTGAGGCTGATCCGTGCCGGTCTGCGCATCCTGCTGGCATGGCACGTGGTGTGGTTCCTCTACTGGCAGAACCAGCTCGAGAGCGCGCGCGCGACATTGCTTCCGTT
>CAYQCZ010000494.1:0-3545 GCA_964415955.1 uncultured Verrucomicrobiota bacterium
GGAACCGCTATCACATTCGTGCGGTGGCGGGTTTCCACCTCGCAGGTGACTGACATGCCCGGGCGGAACTCCTCGCGCTCGGTCACACGGATTTTCACCTCGAAGCGTGTGGCCTCCTGCTGCGAACCCATGGCCTGCGTCTTGGCGGTGTTGGCGATCTCCGTGACTGTTCCCGTGAACTTCTTGTCACGGAAGGCATCCACCTCCAGCCGCGCCTTCTGGCCGATGGCGATCAACACGACATCCACCTCGCCAATGTCCGCCCGGGCCTCCATTTCCTCGAGGTTCGAGATGACCATCACCTCCGTGCCGGCCATGGTGGCGGTGCCCACCACGCGTTCGCCCTCCTGCGAGTTGAGCTTGGTCACCACGCCGGAAAGCGGCGAGTAGATGGTGGTTTTGGAAAGCTCCTCCAGTGCCCGCGCAAGCGATGCCCTGGCGACATCCGCCTGGTGCATGGAGGCTTTCACCTGGGACTGGGCGACATCCACCGCCGTGCGCGCCTCCACGAACTGCGATTCCGAGACCAGCTCATCTTTGAAAAGCTTTTCGATGCGTTCGAATTCGATCCGGGCCTTTTCATGGTTGGCGCGAGACAGGTCCAGATTGGCCAGCCCGGCCTTCAGGTTGGCGTCGGCGGAATTGGTGTTGGCGATGTAGAAGTCCGGTTTGATCTTCATCAGCAGGTCGCCCTTTTTCACGGGCTGGCCCTCCTTCACCGGCAGGGAAATGATCTCACCGCTGACTTCGGGGCTGATCTTCACCTGGAGCACGGGCTGGATGCGCCCGGTCGCCACGACCAGCTCGGTGATGTCACGGCGTCCGACCTTCTCCACCTGCACGGTGATGATCTCCTCCTTCTTGCGGAACCAGAACCACCAGACCGCTCCTCCGGCTATTGCGAGGAGGAGAACGACGATGAGGATGTTGCGCCCGGTCTTTTTCTTGCGTGCCATGACAGTAATCCGCTTCAAACACCCGGACACACGTCAGGGTTGCAGGAATCTGCTGAAAACGCCGGAACCATGCACACGGGGCCGGTGCGGTGCAATCCTCCGCTGGAAGCCCGCTCCAGCCGCAATCACCCCGGAACCGCCTCCAACGACGAGCTGCTCCATCGTTCGCCGCACTTCAACACCTTGAACGATTGGCCGATCGCCTGGCACTCGGCGACGAATTCATCCGGCGGCACGGTGTTGAACTCGAACATCTCGTAATGGCAGGGGATGGCGAGCCTGGCACCGATTGCTTTGGCCAGCCGTGCCGCTTCACGCCCGTCGAGGTTGCCCGCGACCTTCCGTTCCGGGCGGTTGCCATTGATCGGCAGGATCGCCACGTCCACCTTGAAGGGCCGCAGCCAGTCCTCCATGCCTTCGAACCGGAGTGTGTCGCCGGCGTGGTAGATGCGCTTCATGCCCAGATCAAAAATATATCCCAGGTAGAGGTGTTCGTCCCATTCGTTCTTGTCCAGTTCGTTGTGTGAGGCGGGAACACCCTGCACACGGAAACCGTTCACCGATTTCACCAGCCCGGCATCCATGCCGATGAAGAAATCCGGCGCAGCACCGGTGCGGCCGGCGGCCGCAGCACGGTTGGCCTCCGGTATGGCCACCTTCATCTGTGGATTTCCGTGCATCAGCGGCTTGAGCGTGTCGGGATCGAAATGATCCGTGTGATTGTGGCTGGACGTGACGGCATCGATGAAGTTCAGCCGCTCCGGCGCAATCGGGATTTCCGTCATCCGCACATGCGGCTTGTCCGTGCCCGCATATTTGACCGTGAGCGAATCGGAAAGGTAGGGATCGATCAACAGGTGCCGCCGCTGCCATTGCACGAGGAAACCGCTCTGCCCAAGCCACCAGAGATGGAAATGTTTCCTGTCCGCCTTGGCAGCCTCGATGTCGGCCAGCAGCGCCTCGTCCTGAAGAAGGGGTTTGATCACATGCGGAAACTCCATCGCCAGTGCCCAAACCTCAAGGAAAACCCTGCCGTGCAGCAGGAGTGCCCGAGGCAGGTTTGAAGGAGGATCGAAAGGACTTTTGGTTTTTGACGGGAAGGGGGATGGGTCAACCATCCGCCACCAAACGGTCCCTGTGACTGCTCATCTTACGCCAGCAGATCCCGCTGCCACTGCATGATGCGCGCGGATTCAGTCTCCCAGTCCCTGGCCAGCGCGTAGAGCGTCGCCTTGCTGGCAATCAGCGTGGGATCAATCCCCAGCTCCCCGGCCCGCTTGTCCCGTTTCTTCTGAAGTTCGGCGCTCATGCGCTTTTCACGCTCGCTGGGGCGATGTCTCTCGCCGCGCAACCTTTCAGGCCACTCATCCCTGGGAAGCGCAAGCCCCTTGTCCACGGCTTCCTTCAGGTCATGCCGCCGTCGCGGCGAATAGCGCGGGGGTATCATGTGTTCCCATGGCGCATCGTGCGACGCCAGTTCGGCGATGCCGGTCAAACGCTCGTGTTGAAGGACAAAGAACGGCGGACGATTGCCCGCCACGGCCTCGCGTTCCCGCCAGCGCCAGAGTTCCCGCAACACGGCCAGCGCGCGTGGCTGGAGCTTGTGACTGCCCTTGATGCGCCAGACCCCGTCTTCGTCCACCACCTCGGGTTGCGTGTTCTCCGTGATCAGTCTTTGGCAGTATTCCTTGTGCCAGTCCAGCCGGCCCAGCTCTTTCAGCCGCTCGCGCAGTTTGTCGGACAGGGGTTTCAGGTGCCGGGTGTCGTTGCGGGCATAGGCATCCATGCGCGCGGTCAGCGGGCGGATCGACCAGTCGGCTTTCTGGGGGCCTTTTTCCAGTGTGATGCCTAGGAACTGTTCCACCAGGCTGCCCAGGCCGAACTGCGTGCAGCCGATCAATCGCGCGGCCATCATCGTATCGAACACCACCGTGGGCACAAAGGCGGCATGGCGGAACATCAGGCGCAGATCGTAGTCACCGCCGTGCAGGATCAGCTCGTGATCCAGCAGCGCCTCATACAGCGGCGCGATGTCCATGCCCGCCAGCGGGTCCACCAGCCGGTCCGCTCCGGGAATGCTGATCTGGATGAGGCAGAGCTTCTCGGGATAACTGTGCAAGCTGTCTGCCTCGGTGTCGATGGCCACCCAGGGGGAGGCGCGCAACGTCGGCAGCCAGGCGGCCAGCAAAGGTTCTGAATCGATCATTTCGATGAAGTTCTCAGAGGCTGTCTGAAAATGGCAAGGGAAGTGTTTGTCCCTGGTGTTTATCCCGAATTCCGATGTTCGCCGAAAAGAACGAAATGAACCTAAAAAGGTTCAGCTGCGGGACGAATGTTTGAACCGGGAGCTGTTTGGTAGCTCGCGGGAGGCCCGCGTGATCATTGAAGTCGTCTGGAGCATAACAGCTTGCGACTGCACAGATCCCTGGGCTACCAAATGCCTGAAGAGTTTGCAGAGCGCAGTGGTTCTTCGGAACTCCGGTCGGGCTGCGCCCTCCCACCCTCCCGAAGAAACAGAACGGACAGAAAAATCAAACCCATGGCAGGACTCTAATTTTGATGTGTGCCACCATTTGGGGCAGGCCCGCG
>CAYQCZ010000495.1:0-3543 GCA_964415955.1 uncultured Verrucomicrobiota bacterium
GAGCCCACCCACGGCGCTGCGAAGCTTGGAGAAGGCCTTCTGCGCGTTGTCGTCCCGGATGAATTTGGGATCGCCGGTGAACTGGCTGAAATCACCGCGCACATACACACGCTCGGCCCAGTCGGCGATCTCCTTGACCGTGGTCTTGTCGGTGATCCAGTTGCCGATGAGACGATCGGAGAACTGGCTCCAAAAGTAGGAGTCGCGCTGCACGATTTCATCGCTCAACTCCACCAGCGGCTGGCGGTTGATCTTCATGATGATGCCAAAGGGCGTCAGATAGGGATACATCCAGTCCAGCGGAAAGCTTTCCTCGACGTAGAACTCGTGGCCGGGGTTCTTGTCGAAAATGACCTTGGTGAGCAGGCCGTTGATGGACATGACGGCGACCTGGCCGCTGACCTGAAGACGGTTGCCATCGATGCGGACGTCCTCACCCGGCTTGAGCTGGTTCAACTGGGCGCGTTTGCCGGCGTCGGCGACATAATCCTCAAAGGCCTTCTGGGAATCCTCGGCCGTGGGGGTGAGGATTTCCTTGGGCGGATACACGCCCTCGGCCCTGCGGCGGGCCTCGATCTGCTCACCCTTGCGGATGAAGAACGAGTCGAGCACGGAGGCGGTCCGCGCGATGAGATTGGTGTGGACGTTTTCAGTGCGCTCCCTGGTGCTGCGGAACAGCTCCTGGAAGAACGGCGGATCCTGCTGGGCACTGCGGTTGTAGTGTGCCCGGATGTAGGCCAGGTAGGTGGCGTCCGCCAGCGCGTTCTGGGTGATGATATAGACGTCGCGACGGTCGAACTCCGGGTCGTGCCGCTGCTGGGGCTTGATGAAGCTTTCGCAGAAAATCATGTAGGTGGGATTGAAACGTCCGGGATCCGTGCCGCCGAACAGGATCGCGTCCTTCGCCATTTCAGGATAGGTCAGGCGGGCTTTCACGGGATCCTTCATGACCTCCGCACGCACCTTGCTGTCGTAGCTCAATGTTCCATCCGGCGCCGTGAACGGGGGTGTGAACATGTCGTGACCGAACCAGTAGCCGAACATGTGACCACGCTGCTCGTTGTCCCACCAGTGCGACATCATCGAGTGCATGGGCATGAGCGTGAAGATCACGAGCAACGGCACGATGGGTGAACGCGGCGGGCGATATACGGCCAGGACCAGTCCGGTGAGAATGGCCAGCGCGAGCGAGTAAATGGCCGTGTATTGGACGATGGGCAGATGGCTTTCCAGCGTGAACAGCTCGTAAAGAGCACGGGCCACCCACACGGCAGCGCCGGCCAGTGCGATGCTGCGGAACCACGCGTAATGCGCGATGGCCAGGCCGGCGATGATGGTCAGGCCGTAGCCGATGCCCATGGCGATCAACACATGCGAGGAAGTGAAGAAAACGCGGTTCAACTGGAGGCTCTGGCGGTCGGGCTGCGGGTTCAGCAGGATGACCAGCAGCACCGCCAGACATAAATAAACGGCCGAGATGCCGATGATCCATGCGCGCTCACGGTTGGGCATGCGCATCAGGAACACGAACGGCACCAGCGCAAAAAGGATGTAAACCTCGTTGAACTCCTCCATGGCACCTTCGGCATAACCCCAGAGCTGCTTGGCGAAACGGATGGGATCCTTCAGGAAGTTCGTGGGGTTGGCCTTTTCATACTGGCCGCGGGTCAGGGCGTGCTTGAAGCCCTCCACCGTGCGGGGATAGCCCCAGTTCAGCGGTGGATTGGTCATCGAGGCGATGGGCATGTAGAAGTAGAAGGCTGCTCCCACGCACCAGAGGACGCCCATGACGGCCACCGCCCTCCATTCGGTGAGGAACTTCTGCGTCTTGATCCACATCACAAAGCTGGTGATGGCCGAGCCCACGCCGATGATGTTGAAAATCACAAACATCACGTTTGTTTCTCCAGGATTGGAGTCGAACGACGTCACCATGCCCTTGCCCTTGGCGATGAGGCCGATCGCGTAAAGGATGGTGTTGGCGATGAACAGGTCGCGCCCGAGCCTGGCATCCCGGCAAAGGATGAGCACTTCAATGCCCACGGCGGCGACGATCAACGTCTGGTGGTTGGTGAAGCAGATGCCGAAGAGAAACATCGCCCAGTAGGCGAAGCGGCGTTGCTCCGGCGCATACAGCCAGCGCATCAGGCACACCAGCACGCCCGTGAGTGAAAACACGCTCAAGGTATAAACCTCCACGATCACCGCCTGGCTCCAGAAAAACCCGTTGAACCCCATCAGCATCCCTGCGACGTAGCCCGAGATGGCGCAGATGGCGCCTTCCCACCGTCGATCGATGTCTTTGAAGTCCTTCAGGCCCTCCCAGATCATGCTGCTGCCACGGGACACCATGAGCGCGATCAGGCCGCAGGAGGCGGCCCCGGCGAAGGCCGACGACACGGCCACCCGCCAGGCGATGTTCGAGAAAGGCAGGATGACCGTGAAGAACCACGTGTAAAGCGTCCACACGGGGTAACCTGGCGGATGCGGCACACCCGCATAATAGGAGCCCACGGCCAGTTCACCGCAGTCCTCCAGCGTGAGGTCCGGGGCAATGGTGTAGAGGTAGCCGGCAAACACAATCACACCGGTAACCAGCATGGAGATCCAGTCCACCCGGCGGAAAAACGGCGCCGGTTCATCCGCCGTGGCTGGCTCCGCCTTCACGGCGACCCAGAGCGCCCCATAGGCGACGATGCCGATGCCGTAAACGAGGCTCAGTATGCAGAAAGCCAGCCTCCAGACCCACGAGGGAACATTCGTCGCGGCAGCGATGCCGCCACACACGCCGCCAAGCCAGATGTCCCTGCGGGAGCGCGAGAGACCGGTCGGTTTGGGGGCAAGGGATTCCGCCGGTGACGGCTTGGGAGAAGCCGGTTCACCTTTGCCCTTGGGAGGCTCTGGTTTCCGTGAACCTGGTGATTTGTCCGCAGCCATGCTTTGACGTCGTATCTTGGCGAAAAACAGCGGTTAGTTGAATTGCAACGCGTTGGCTTTGTCCAACCTATTCTCGCCACGCCGCCGGGGCGGGAAGGCTGCTGAACCATACGTTGTGCTCCATGCCCGAAGGCAGCGGGTGCCAGGGGGCCAGGGTGGGGCTGCCACCGGAGTTCGGGACCGCAGGGCAGGGCAGTCCGATCTGCAAACTGGGGATGCTGGAAGTCATGGCCAGAAGCGTCGGATGCAGCGATGCGCCGGCCAGTGACGGGGCGACATGTTTTTCGGGCGGTGTCCAGACCGACAGGCCGAGCATCAGACAGGTGAATGCCGGCAGCCAGTGTGACAGCCGCATATCGGTCAGAGTCCACCGGCGGTCTTCCCGGGAGGAGGGATGGGACGCTGGCACCGTCCGGAACAATGCCGCCATGCGCCGTTCAAGGGCGTATGACGAATGTCGTGGTGTCCAGGAACGCAAACGGTTTTCCATCGATGGTGGTGTTTTCATAAGGGCTTTCTTCAGGGCTGGAGGTCAGACACAGGCGAAGTTTTGCCATGCCGTAGCGATGCCTTCCGGCGGCGGTGTTGGGTGAAATGCCAAGCAGC
>CAYQCZ010000496.1:0-3523 GCA_964415955.1 uncultured Verrucomicrobiota bacterium
CACCGGTACCGGGCGACTGGTGAAGCCATCGATGGGATCCTGGGTGCTGTATGGTCTGGGCACGGTGAACCAGAACCTGCCCGGCTTCATTGCGTTGAATGGCGGGCTTGGCGGGCCTGCGAACTGGCGTTCTGCCTTCCTGCCGGGCGCATACCAGGGGACCTTGATCAGCAACGTCAACACCAGCCCGGACCGCATCATCGAAAACATCAAGAGCTACTACGCTTCGCTGCCCAAGCAGCGCGAGCAGCTTGATCTGCTCAAGGCGATGAATGAGATGCACAGCGAGGCAATGAAGCGTGAGCCGGTGCTGGAGGCCCGCATTCAGTCCTATGAACTTGCCTTCAAGATGCAAAGCGAGGCGATGGACGCCTTCGACATCTCCAAGGAACCCGAAAGCATCCGGAACATGTATGGCACTGCAGGCAAGGGACGGGACATGCTCGTGGCCAGAAGGCTGGTCGAACGCGGCGTCCGCTTCGTCCAGGTATGGGCCAACGGCTGGGATCACCATACCGGTTTGGAAACCAACCTGCGCGCCCGGGCGGCCGAAATTGACCAGCCCATCGGTGCCCTGCTTGCGGACTTGAAACAACGGGGCATGCTTGAAGACACCCTTGTCATGTGGTGCGGTGAATTCGGTCGCACACCCAGACACGATCGCGGTGCCCGGGGTGAGCCCGGTCGCGATCACCACAGCCGCAGTTTCGTGTCGTGGATGGCGGGTGGCGGCGTCAAGGGCGGCACGGTCTATGGCGCGTCTGACGAGTTTGGTTATGAAGTGGCCCAGGACAAGGTGCATGTGCATGACCTGCATGCGACCGTGCTTCATCTGCTGGGATTTGATCACGAGAAGCTGACCTACCGTTACAACGGCCGTGATTTCCGGCTCACGGATGTTTATGGCAACGTGGTGAAAGGGCTGATTGCCTGACCATGACCAAAGCGGCCATTCGATACTCAACACTCAGGCCGCGTCACGATGCGCGGCCTGAGCCATTTATATGAAGATTATGAACATGAAACACATTCTGCTGGTTTGGGTGCTGGCGGCGGGCGTCACCCACGCCGCAGACGAAAAGATTCCCGCTGCCCAGCTTGAGTTTTTTGAGAAGAAGATCCGCCCGGTCCTGGCCGAACACTGTTACAAATGCCACAGTGCCGGCGCCGAGAAGCTGAAGGGGGATCTGTATGTCGATTCCAAGGACGGGCTTTTGAAGGGCGGCTCCAGCGGACCGGCCATCATTCCCGGCAATCCCCGCAAGAGCCTCCTTGTGGCGACCATGCGTCACGATGATCCCGACATGGCCATGCCGCCCAAGCAGGAGCGGTTGTCCGATGAAATCATCGCCAATTTTGAGCAGTGGATCCGCATGGGGGCCCCCGATCCCCGTGATGGCAAAACCATCGTGAAGGGTGTGGACATGAAGAGGGCCATGGAACACTGGGCCTTCCGTCCGGTGGCCAGGGTGCAGCCGCCCTCGGTCAAGGATTCAAAAGGTTTTGTTCAAAACGAAATTGACAGCTTTGTCCTGGCCAAACTCAAGGAGAACGGCCTTGAACCGTCGCCAAAAACTGACAGGCGCACACTGATCCGGCGTGTGACCTTCGATTTGATCGGACTGCCACCAACACCCGAGGAGGTGGATGCGTTCGTGGCTGACAAGTCACCCGATGCCCTGGCCAGGGTGGTGGATCGTCTCATGGAGTCTCCGCGATACGGAGAGCGCTGGGGGCGGCACTGGCTGGACATCGCGCGCTATGCGGACACGAGCGGAGACCGTCAGGGCGGGAACCGGCGCAACCCGCTCTACCCATACGCCTATACCTACAGGGATTACGTCATCAACGCCATCAATGAAGACAAGCCCTATGACCGTTTCATCATGGAGCAGATCGCGGCGGACAAACTTCCCGAATCCAGGGACGACAAGTCGATTTTGGCGGCGCTTGGTTTTCTGACCGTTGGAAAGCGTTTCATGAACAATCAGAACGAGGTGATTGACGACCAGATTGATGTCGTCACCAAGGGTTTGATGGGCCTGAGTGCCTCCTGCGCACGGTGTCACGATCATAAATTCGACCCGGTGACGCAGAAAGACTACTACGCCATGCATGGCGTTTTCCTGAGCAGCGTGGAGCCGGAGGAGGGGCCGCTTCTGGTCAACCCCGAGCAGAACCCCAGTTACAAGGATTACTTGAAGGAGGTCGAGAAAGTGGAGAGAGAAGTCGAATCCTTCCAGAACAGGGAAGCCATTCGGTTTGCAGCCGGCATGCTGGACAAGCCGGCAGACTACCTGCTCACCATTTACGACACCTTTGCCGGCAGGGACGCCAAGAACAACTACCGGCTGTTTGCACGGAGCAGGGGACTGGACTCGGAGCTGGCGGAAATCTGGCTTGAAACGATGAAGAGCCAGAAACGCAAGCCGGATGCCGTGTTCACGGCGTTTTTCCGCTTTGCCGAGATCAAGCCGGATGAATTCACCAGCAAAGCGCCGGCCCTTGCGAGGGAACTCTCCAAGGCGCCGGAAAACGAGGTGCATCCGCTTGTTGCCAAGGCGCTGGCCGGCGCGAAAGTGCAGTCCATGAAGGATGTTGCCAAAGTCTATGCTGATGTTTTTGGCCGTCTGAAAAAGGAGCTTGGACTGCCGGACTATGTAGGGTTGCGCACGGCGCGGGGGCGTCAGTTTGACGACAAAAAAACCAGCAGGGAACTCGAAGACATCAACATGGAGTCACTGCGGCAGTATTTTTTCGCGGCGGATTCCAGAATGAAGCCCAGCACCCAGCAGATGGCCAGAACTCTTGGCGTGCAGTTCCGCAATGCGGAGAACGCCATCCGCAACAAGATCGTCCAGCTGCAGGCCAGTCATCCGGGTTCACCGGCTCGTGCGATGGTGCTCGAGGACACTGCAAGGCCGCGTGACTCCAAGATCATGATCCGGGGTGAGCCCCGAAACCTTGGCCCGGTCGCCCCGCGCAGCTTCCTGACCGTTCTCAGCGATGGAAATCCCGCGCCCTTCAAGGAGGGGAGTGGCCGTCTGGAGCTCGCCAGGGAAATTGCGAGCAAGGACAATCCTCTCACGGCGCGGGTGTTTGTGAACCGTGCATGGCAGTGGCATTTCGGTCAGGCCATCGTGCGCACGCCCAGTGACTTTGGCACGCGCGCGGATGCTCCCACGCATCCTGAGTTGCTGGACTGGATGGCCGGATGGTTCATGGACAATGGATGGTCGATGAAAAAGCTGCACCGGTTGATCTGTCTTTCAGGCACCTACCAGCAGGACAGCAAGAGCCACAAGAAGGGATTGGAAGTGGATCCCACCAACCAGTATCTCTGGCGCTTCAACATCCAGCGGCTGGACTTTGAATCCATCCGGGACAGCTTTCTTGCCGTGAGTGGCAAGCTGGACACCACGATGTATGGGCCGGGCGTGCAGATTGTTGACCGGGCGAGCATCCGTGCGGGCGGCACTCGCTCCGGGGCGGACACGTCCTACGCGTCCAACTCTCCCCACCG
>CAYQCZ010000497.1:0-3518 GCA_964415955.1 uncultured Verrucomicrobiota bacterium
TGATGAACGTCCAATACGCCGTGAAGGATGAAATGGTGTATGTGCTGGAGGTCAACCCGCGCGCCTCGCGCACGGTGCCGTTTGTCAGCAAGTCCATCGGGCGTCCCCTCGCCAAACTGGCGGCGCAGGTCATGGCGGGCAGGTCGCTCAAGGAACTGGGCTTCACCGAGGAGATCTGGCCGAAGTATTGGGCGGTCAAGGAATCGGTGTTTCCGTTCAACAAGTTTCACGGCCAGGACATCCTCCTTTCGCCGGAAATGCGCTCCACGGGCGAGGTCATGGGGCTGGATGCCGACCTGGGCATCGCCTATGCGAAATCCCAGATGGCGGCAAATGCGCCGCTGCCCTTGTCCGGACGCGTGTTCATCAGCGTCAGCGACATGCACAAGACGGATGTCGCCGGCGTGGCCCGGCAGTTCACGGAGCTGGGCTTCGAACTTGTGGCCACCGGCGGCACCGCTGCCGTGCTGGAAGAGGCCGGGCTCAAGGTGCAGCGCATCTTCAAGCTGACCGAAGGCCGGCCCCATGCCATCGACCTGCTGAAGAACAAGGAAATCCAGCTTGTGATCAACACCCCGAGCGGCGCCACCCCCAGGGCTGATGAGGTGAAAATCCGCACCACGGCCATTTACACAGGCACACCCATCATGACCACCATGAGCAGTGCAAAAGCCGCCGTGCTGGGAATCGCCGCGCTCAAGAAGCAGGGGTATGGCGTCAAGACGCTGCAGGAATATCACTGAGCGCCCTTGGGGACTCCTTTTCAGCCACGCGCCCGTCGGATGAGATCCATCTTCAGGTCGTGCAGGCGCGCTTCCAATCCCACCGTGTAGGCGGCCGGTGTCTGCAGCCGTTTGATCTCCGCCGGCAATTGACGCAGTTGCTCCTGCGCATGCGCGCGCGTCGTTGATGCCTCCGGTGCCTCATACACCTGTTTTCCCCCTCGAAATGCCGGCGTGAGCAAGTCCGCAAAGCTCGCATCGGTAGGCAGTTCGATGGCCGTTGCCCCATCGGTGAGTGACACCATGCGTGACGGGGCGTTCGCGCCCAGTTCCTCATCGTAGATCATGTCGGCCACAAAGCATCCGTCCTTCTGGAAGCGCCGCACCTGGTGAATGCCCGGGTTGCTCACCTTGATGGCCTGTTCGGAGAGCTTCACCTTGTAGTCCCACGGACGGCCCGGCCTGCGGATGGCCGCCAGTTTGTAAACGCCGCCCAGCGCGGGCTGATCATGCGCCGTCACCATGTGCGTGCCCACGCCCCACACGTTGATGGTGGCTCCCTGCGCCTTGAGCTCCTCGATGAGGTGTTCGTTGAGGTCGTTGCTGGCCACGATGGCTGCGTCGTTGAAGCCTGATTCATCAAGAATGACGCGCGCCTGCTTGCTGAGGTGCGCCAGGTCACCCGAGTCCAGCCGGATGCCGACCATGCGATGCCCCTGTTCCCGCAGCCACTTGCCAACTTCCACCGCACGACGCACACCTTCCAGCGTGTCGTAGGTGTCCACGAGGAACACACAATTGTTGGGCATGGCCTCCGCATAGGTGCGGAAGGCCTCGGGCTCGGAATCGAACGACATGATCCACGAATGTGCGTGGGTGCCCTTGACCGGGATGCCGAAAAGTTTTCCTGCCAGCACGTTGGAAGTGGCGGCGCACCCGCCCACAAACGCCGCCCAACTCGCAGCCAGCGCGCCGTCCAGTCCCTGCGCGCGGCGCAGCCCGAATTCCAGCACGGGTTCGCCACGGGCGGCCTGGCAGACGCGGGCGGCCTTGGTGGCGATGAGCGTCTGGAAATTCACCATGTTCAACAGCGGCGTCTCCAGCACCTGGCATTGAATGATCGGCCCGCGCACACGCACCAGCGGTTCGTGCGGGAACACCACCGTGCCTTCGGGGATGACATCCACGTCACAGGTGAATTCCAGTTCAGAGAGATGATCGAGAAATCCCTGCTCGAACAACGGCTGGCCATCATTGCCGGTGAGTGTGGCCAGATACGCAACATCACTGCTGTCGAAGCGGAACCGGCTCAGGTAATCCAGCGCATAGCGGATGCCGCAGGCAATGGCGTAACCGCCCTTGAATGGCGCACGCCGGAAGAAGAGATCGAACACCGCCTCCTTGTCCGCCACGCCCGCCTTCCAATAACCATAGGCCATGGTGAGCTGATACAGGTCCGTGGCCAGTGACAGATTCTCGCGGTAAATCCGGTGCAACATGATGTTGAAAGCATGCCCCGTCGTTGCGGAGGCGACGAGCGCCAAATCAGCCAACCTGGCGGCGTTTGAACCGCACGGTCAGTGAGTGATAGCCATTGGCCCGTTCGTATTTCGCCTCGTGCTCGATGTGCGGTTGCGCATCGAGAATCTCGATCGACTCCACGCGGTCGATCAGCGCCTGGAGCAGTGTCCGCACGATCAGCCGTGCATGGGGCGCGCCCAGGCAAAGGTGCGTGCCGAAACCAAAGGAGATGTGCGGGTTCGGTTTGCGGTCCAGACGGATTTCCTCCGGAGCATCGAAGACCGTTTCATCAAAATTGGCCGACGCCCAGCCGAGGGAGACGCGTCCGCCGGGCGGCACCTCCATGCCATGAACATTTGTCTTCACGGGGCACACGCGGCCGATGTGCGTCAGTGGCATGAACACGCGGAAGAATTCCTCGCCCGCATGCACGATGCGTCTCGGGTCTTCCCTGAGATACGCCAGCGCCTCCGGATGCCGCCCCATGTAGGCGATGATGTTGGAAATGCTGTGGATGATCGTGTCGCGTCCACCGGCAAAGGTGAGGTTGCCAAAGCCCATCATCTCCTCGCGGGTCAGCCTGCGGCCACGATAAGCGGCCCGGGTCAGGGCACTGAAAAAGTCATCGCCCGGCGATGCCTCGGCGCGGTCGAACTGCGCGCTCAGGTAGGCTTCGAGGGTGTGTCCCTTCTTGAACGGGCCGCCGGTGACCTTGAACACATGAATGCCCCAGCCGATGTAGGTGTCGGCCTCGGATTCCGGCACGTTCAGCAGGTAGGTGAGCGCGTGCGACTGGATGGGCAGGGAGAAGCTGTTGACGATTTCAACTGAGGGTTTCTGAAGCGCGTCATCGATGCGCGATGCAATGAGCCGCTCAACCTTTGCGATCATCTCCGGCTGTTTGGCGCGCTGGAAGAAGGGCTCGACGATGGCGCGATATTCGGTGTGTTCGGGAGGATTGGTTTCGATGGGGAGCTGCCGCATGGACCGCACCTCCTCCTCCGAGGGAATGGGCACGCGGAACGGCGCATCCGAACTGTAGGTTTTCCAGTCCTTGGCGGCCTCGCGCACATCGGGATGGCGCAGAATCATGGGAATGTTCTCGCCCTGGAATGGACATTGGAGGACGCCGTGCTTCTGGCGGGCCTCGCGGAAAGGGTCATTCACTTCATTCGCGGCCATGGAAGCATGGAAAAGGTTGGACGGGATCGAGTCAAGGGGGCGAATGCGGCTCAGGCAAATCACAGACGCGATGATGAAATCCGCAAATCAGAT
>CAYQCZ010000498.1:0-3504 GCA_964415955.1 uncultured Verrucomicrobiota bacterium
GACGCTGGCCGGCACTCAGTGGAAATTTCGCAGGCATGGTCAGAGCGGGCTGGAGTTGTCCGAGTTGCTGCCGAATCTGGCCACGGTGGCGGATGACATCGCTTTGGTGAAGACGCTGTACACGGAGGAAATCAACCATGCCCCGGCGCAGATGTTTCTGCATACCGGATTTGGGCGCGGGGGACGGCCGAGCTTCGGGTCATGGGTGACGTATGGCCTGGGAACGGAGAACCAGAATCTGCCGGCCTATGTGGTGATGTTGTCGGGTCCTCTTGGCGGGGCTGGAACTTCGCTGTGGTCGAACGGATTCCTTCCCAGCGTGCATCAGGGCATCCAGTTCCGGTCCGAGGGCGACGCCGTCCTGTTCCTGAGCAATCCCAAAGGGCAGGGGATGGAAGGCCGGAGGCGCATCTACGATGCCGTCGGGGCGCTCAACCAGCAGCAGCTTGCCGATGTGGGTGATCCGGAAATTGCCACGCGGATCAGCCAGTATGAAATGGCCTGCCGCATGCAGACGAGTGTTCCGGATCTGATGGACATCTCCGGCGAGTCAAAGGCGACCCTTGAACTTTATGGCGCCAGGCCGGGACGTGCTTCCTTTGCCAACAACTGTCTTCTGGCCAGGCGGTTGATCGAGCGCGGCGTGCGTGTGGTGGAGTTGTATGATGCGGACTGGGATCATCATTCCGGGCTGGCAACACGGCTGCCGGCCAAGTGCAGGGACGTTGACCAGGGCATGGCGGCGCTCATCAAGGATTTGAAGTCGCGCGGCATGCTGGAGGACACGCTGGTCATCTGGGGCGCGGAGTTTGGCCGCACACCGCTGCGACAGGGCATCGATGGGTCAGGCAAGAGCACCAATCCCGGCCGGGACCACCACAAGGACGCGTTTGTCGCGTGGATGGCGGGTGGCGGCGTGAGGCCGGGGGTCACGCATGGCAGGACGGACGAGTTTGGCTTCAGCCCGGTGGAGAAACCGGTTCACGTGCATGATCTGAATGCCACGGTCTTGCACCTGATGGGCATTGATCACGAGAAGCTGACCTTCAAATACCAGGGCAGGGAATACCGGCTCACGGACATCCACGGACACGTGGTGAAGGATCTGATCGCCTAGGAAATGCCGGCGACCCGAATCAAAACATCTTTTCCAAACGATACATGATGAGGTTTTCGTAGAAGCTGTTTGGCTTCACGGTGGAGTCGCGGCGCTCCAGCTGATACATGATGGTGGAGGACATCGTCTGGGTGTGATGGCGGATAAACTGGAGACGACCCACAAAATTATCCACTTCCTCGGCAGCCGGATTGTCCAGGGTGATGTCCTGATAAATCATGGTCAGGCCGATTTCGCTGCGCACCCCCAGATTGTAGGTGGTCCGCAAACCGATCTGGTCGAGGGTGTAGCCTGTGAGCCCCGCAGTCAGGCTTTTGACACGCTGGCGTTCCATGAAATACTCGGCGTTCCAATAAGGGCCCAACTGGCGGTGGATCCGGTAATTGAGGTATTGAAGCAGCGTGCGCTCGGGGCGCGTAAGGGTGCGGCCATATTCGATGGACTGCGTGGTAAGGGGTCCGGGATTATGATCGGCCCTCAGACGCCACAGGGAAGCCGATTGTGTTGATCCGTCCTCCCAGAAACGTCCGAATTCGCCCAATACGTTGATGTAATCCGTGGCAGGTCCGAAGAAGCCGACGAATGCCATGTGATTCCACCTGTTTCTCAGATCGTCCGTGGTGGACATGTGCCGCACGTAGGGTTTGAAGCGGGTGTTTTCCCGCTGAGAGATCAGGCTCGAGTTGATCTGATCCATGGTGCTCACCCCGCGGAATGTTGTGCCGCTATACCAGAAGTTGTGGTGGTAGTAGGGTAGGTTCGCAGAGTGATAAATTGGCTGTAGGCGGTGCAGTTCGATGCCCGCCATGTTGTGATAGACAAGGCCCACATTCTGCAAGCCCTGGTCTCGAAAAGCCGTGACGCCCCTGGTGCTGGTCACGCCGCCAAGCCGGTATTCGTAACGGCCCGCCCGGTCGATCTCGTCGAAATTGGCGCCCTCGAATTGCTGGTCGAGCTGCAAGCCGGTGAAGAAATTGGGCGTCGTGACATCGAAGGCATCCAGCAGACGGAAATCCCAGCCGGCGATGGTGCCGGTGTAGTCAAGCTGCATGGCGGCGATGGGGGCGACGTTGAACAGCGCATCAATCGGATCGGTGATGCCGAATCCGTTCAATCCCGCCTTACCTTTGAAGGGGAGCCAGATCAAGCTGCCGTAGGATGAGAGATTCAGCCCCTCGTTCATCTGGAACAGCACATTGATCCCGAGTCTGACCACGCTGATGGCCCCATTTTTCCGGTTGCGGTGGGTCGCGTTGATGTTGTCGCTTGCCAGAATCGCGGCCGAGGCGTCCTGAAAATCAATGTAAAGCCCGCCGATCTTGATTTCAGCTTGCTCGGGTCTCATGCCCCTGTTGATCAACGGAACATTGAACTGGGGATTTCCAATCGACGGAATCGGTGTGTTCAACCGGCCGGGACCGATCTTCGGATTCCATGCCGATCCGCCAATGTTTGCGGGACGGAAGATGTTCTCGTAGGGCGCGCCCGTGTCTCCAACGATCGTTGTGGCTGGACGACCTCCATCGAGCACTGTCGTGTCTTGTGCAGAAGACGTGAAAACACCCGCCGTCAGGATCAGGCAGGAAATGACCTGTGGCACAACCCGCCCGTGGATCGCGCTCCGCAAGGTCTTGCACTCAACCATGGTGTTATCCCGTCTGCTCACGTTTGGAATCCGGCTTTTGCTGTCCACCAAGGCAAATCTCTCACACGCAAAGCCGGAGGTTTTTGCCAGATCTCGCCACACAGGGCGCAGAACATGCGCTGGATGATGTCAAAGGCCCCTTTCGAGTCGAGAAAAAACTGGGGCGCTGACTGCACATCCTGCTGAAAAGCAGCGAGTTGGCTGTTTGACTGATGTCATGCGCACTGGGCCTTGTGTCGCAGGGCGTGGTCTGCAAGCACCAGTGCCGTCATGGCCTCCACCATGGGGACGGCCCTTGGCAGCACGCAGGGGTCGTGCCGGCCGCGGGCTTTGAGGGTGGTGTTTTTCAGGTCAATGCTGACCGTGTCCTGCTCCCGCAACACGGTGGCCGTGGGTTTGAAGGCCACCCGGAAGAAGATGCTTTCACCATTGCTGATGCCGCCCTGGATGCCTCCGCTGCGGTTGGTCAGTGTGCGAACCCTGCCCTTTTGCATGCGGAAGCTGTCATTGTGCTGCATCCCGGTCATCAGCACGCCGCCGAAACCCGAACCGATCTCAAACCCCTTGCTGGCGGGCAGGCTCAGCATGGCCTTGCCAAGATCGGCCTCCAGCCGGTCAAACACCGGCTCCCCCCAGCCTGGCGGCACTCCTTGGGCCACGCCCTCGATCACACCGCCCACGCTGTCGCCGTTGCGTCGCGTGCGTTCAATGAGCCGTATCATTTTGTCCGCCGCCTGCTGGT
>CAYQCZ010000499.1:0-1115 GCA_964415955.1 uncultured Verrucomicrobiota bacterium
GCGCTCGGCCACGGCGGGTGGAATGCCGGGGCCGCGGTCGATCACCGACAGCCGTAGGCAGGCATTTTATGTCCACTGTTCTCCCCATGCACGAGCGGTACGTTCAACCCCAGGCAAAGTGGGCTGATGAACAAATCCGGTCGCCGGTGACCATGCCTGATGTGGTGCGTCTTGCCGGGAGGGTGCAAGTCATGTCTGAAGGCAGGGCAGACTCTGCAACGAAGTATTCCCCTTCTGTTTCCAACTGAAAATCCAATTGTCATGAATCCATCCCTGATCGAACAGCTTGCCTCGAGCCAAAACCAGTCTGGCCGGTTTCGCGTCAGACTTCATTCGCTGTGGCGGCGCCTGGTCTGGCGCGTTTTTTTGAGGAACCGGGAGACGATCAAGCGCTCGGTCGATGTCGTGCTGAGTTTTGTCGCACTGATTCTTTTGGCACCTGTTTTTTTTGCCGTGGGTCTTCTCATCAAACTAGAGGACCAGGGCGCGGTGCTGTTCAGTCAAAAGCGCGTCGGCAAGGACGGACGGGAGTTCGTGATCTACAAGTTTCGTTCGATGTGTCTGGACGCCGAGTCCCGGCTTGCGGCCTTGTTGGAGAAGAACGCGCACAAGCAGGGCGTGACGTTCAAGATGAGGAATGATCCCCGTCTGACCCGAGTCGGAAAATGGCTGCGAATGTTCTCGCTCGATGAATTTCCGCAATTCTTTAATGTTCTCATTGGCAACATGTCCGTGGTGGGTCCCCGTCCTCCCCTGCCGAGGGAAGTCCGATTGTACACGCTTACGGACCGCCGTCGCCTGGCCGTCAAGCCGGGGTTGACCTGCTTCTGGCAGATCGGAGGCCGCAGCGAGATCGACTTCAGCGGACAGGTAAAACTCGATGTCCGCTACATTGAGAGCCAGAGCGTCTGGGTGGACACAGTCATCATGGTGAAAACCGTTCCTGCGGTCCTCTTTGGCAAGGGAGCATGTTGAAATGAAAGCGATACTCATCTGTCCCTCTGAGCGGCCCGGGGTCAGCAAGCTGTACGAACGTATGCCCCTGGCGTTGGTGCCGATGCTTGGAAGGAATTTGGTCGACATCTGGATGGACCATCTCGTCACGCTGGGTTGCA
>CAYQCZ010000499.1:1125-3483 GCA_964415955.1 uncultured Verrucomicrobiota bacterium
TGTGGTGATTCTCACTTCCGACCGGCCTGAGTTGGTGCGGGCCCATGTGTCGAAGGGGGATCGGTGGGGGATCGGGACCGAGGTCTGCCCGACAACACGCGAACTGACCGCAGAGGAAGCGCTGTGTCTGATGAGGGAAATCAAGGGCTTGGAATGCGTCGAGACCATCGATTGCCTCCCATCCATGCCCTGCCGGAAGCTTTTTTCCGATTACTCTTCGTGGTTCTCCGCGCTTTTCATGCTGATGTCGGAGACCGGCAGCGAGTCGAGACTGGGTGTCAGGGAGATCGAACCCGGAGTATGGGCTGGGATGCACACCAAGATTGCGGCCAATGCAAAGCTGATTGCTCCATGTTGGATCGGGAACGACGTCATCATCGGTGACAACACCGTCGTCGGACCTTTCGCGATCCTGGAGGACCGGGTCTGCGTGGAGGTAGGTGCTGGGATTGGTCACAGCGTCGTCCTGACCGAGACGCTTGTCGGTGAATGGACTGACATCAGAGCCACCATCGCCTCGGGGGACACGCTGATTCGTGTTCATGACGGAGCATCCACCCGGGTCAAGGACCGTTTCTTGTTAAGCGGATTGGATGACTGGGATGGAGAACGGCTGGCGCCATCCTTCGGCGGGCGGGCGGTGGCTGTCGTTCTTCTGGCGATGATTGCGCCCTTTGCCGGCATGGTCATGATCCGTTCAGCCATGGCCGGGGACGAGTATTTGAGGAAAAAGGCCTTCATCAAACCTTCGCGCCGTGTTCCGGACCAACCGCTGGAGATCGGGGAGTATTTCTATATACCAAGTCGCTTCGGCTGGATACGCAGATGGCCGCAGCTCTGGGAGGTCATTTGCGGTAGATTCGCGCTGGTGGGCAACCGCCCTCTTACGACACAGCAGGCGGATGACCTGGAGGGCGCGTTTGAAAGACTCTGGCTCACCGTTCCCGCAGGGGTCATTTCGCTGGCTGACGCCGATTTCGGAATAGATCTCTACGGGGAAAAAGCCAGGGCTCATGCCTGTTACTATGCGGTAAAGTCCGGCTGGAAGCTCGATTGTTCCATTTTCTACAAGGTTGTTTTTGTCAGGACCCTGCGAGGTCTCCGGTTTCCGGTCAGGGACAGCGCCCGGCCTTCCGCAGTGTATGCGGATCAGGATGGGCGGGGTTGAACCTGTATTTTTGATTTATGAAAACATTACAAAGCGACGGCATACTCAAGGTTAGCAAGATCAAGCATCTCGGAGCAGGCAATGCGGATCTCTTCAGGGACACAGTGCAGGCAGCGATGCAGGCGGAGTTGAAATGCATCGAGATGGATTTTTCCGAGGTCCACTCCGTGGACAGTCACGGTCTCGGCGCCCTGCTGCTCGTGCATAGGACGGCTTGCAGCCGGCACGGAGTGGTGCCTCTCAAGCTCATCAACCCCCAGGCATCCGTTCAGCAAATACTCGAACTGACACGGATGCACCAGATTTTCGAGATTGTGAAACATCCGGCCGGTGTCAGCCAGCCCGCCCTTTGAGCCGTTGCCGGGACCTCAAGAAAGCGACCGTGAAAAAAATATTGCCGCTCTTTGTATTTATCGACGCCTGTGGATGGGAAATCGTGAAGGACGATCCGTTCCTGAAGGCGCTGGCTCCAGTGCGCAGCAAGCTCACGTCGGTGTTTGGATACAGCTCCGCCTGCATTCCATCCATCCTCTCCGGGAGATGGCCTGACCGGCACCGGAACTGGTGCTATTTTGTTTACGATCCCAAACACTCTCCCTTCCAAAGCCTTCGCAAACTGCGATGGCTGCCGAAAGCTCTGACCGGGCGAAGGATCTTTCGTCGCTGGCTCAGCAAATACGTCCGCAAAAGCCTCGGATTCCAGGGCTACTTCGACCTTTACAACATTCCGTTCGAATCCATCTCACTCTTCGATTTCACCGAGAAGAGGAGCCCCCTTCAGCCTGGCGGCATGAACCTTGGGGCGAACATCTTCGACCTGCTTGAGAGCACGGGGGTGGCGTATCATGTCAGCAGCCCTCATAAATCGGAGCTGGAGAACATGGAGGAATTGATGTCCGACATCCGCAAGCAGAGCATCGATTTTGCATTCCTTTACTGGCCGGAGCTGGACGGGCTGATGCATCGGGTGGGCAACCGCTCCCCGTTGATACCCGCGAAACTGCGCAGCTATGAGGCGCGGCTGGCTGAATTGATGAAGGTGGCACGGGCCAATTACGACGAGGTGCGGCTTTATGTGTTCAGCGATCACGGCATGGCCAATTGCGACCGGCATCTCGATTTGCAGGCGGTGATCGGAAAGCTGAAGGTCAAAATGAATCTGGACTACGCCGTCGTGTATGATTCGACCA
>CAYQCZ010000500.1:0-3455 GCA_964415955.1 uncultured Verrucomicrobiota bacterium
AATACGCGCCGCATTTCGGCGAGCGCATCATCCTTGTGCGTCATGTTGCGCAAACCGAAAGCTACCGTCACCACATCGAAGTGATCGTTCGGAAACGGCAGCTTCTCGGCGTCGCATTGGGCCAGCGGCAGCTTCAGTCCGATGGCAAGGTCGTTCGTCACGTGATCACCGCCCACGGCGATGACACCGCTGTGCCGCACGATGCCGTTGGCATAAACCACGTATTCCGTGGCCCCCGCCCCGATGTCGATCACCAGCGCGCCCAGTTCCTTCTGCTCCACCGTGAGCAGGGCCATGGCAGAGGCAAGACCGTTGAAGGCGATGGACTCCGTCTCGATCTGCAACGTCTTCAACGCGCGAATCGGATTCTGAAGACGGTTGTAAGTGCCGTGGATGACATGGACGTCCACCTCCACGCGGGATCCGAACATGCCAACGGGATTCACAATGCCGCCCTGGCCGTCCACGGTGAAATGCTGGCGGATGGTATGCACAACATTGCTGGCAACGGGCAGATTGATGGCCTTGGCGTTCTTCAGGACGTCATTCACATCCTCCTCGGTGATTTCACGGTCGGCGGAAACCACGGGATGCCCGCCGCGGTTGTTGAAGCCCCGCATGTGGCCGCCGGTGACGCCAAGATAGACATTCCGGATCTCCACATCCGCCATCTGCTCGGCGTCCACCACGGCGTTGCGGATGTCCTCCTCGGCGGCACCCACGTCCACGATCTCGCCCTTGCGCACGCCCCGCGAACGTGCCTGGCCCACGCCCACGATGCTGACTTCACCCGAGGCGTTGATCTCTCCCACGGCGGCGCAGATTTTGGATGTGCCTGCTTCGAGGCCTACGATGACCGGCGGTGCGTCAAACATGCTTCCTCCTGTTGCGTTGGTTGGCGGATGGGGTGGATTGCTGGGGTTGCTCTTCCTGGCCCGCGGCTTCCTGCCAGCGGAGAGGGACGTTGTTGGTGATGGAAAGGTCCAGCTCGGCAATGCGCTGGCCCCGCTGGGCTGCCGCGTCATGAATCGTCCGCCAACGGCGCAACTGCCAGTCCATGCGCCTCATCGCCAGCGTCACCTCGGCACCCTGCCGGGTGCTGACACGAAGCGTCTCCACACCCCCGACATCGATGTGCTTCACATCCACCAGTCCGGCCATGGGTGAACGCACAAACTCCTCAATGAAATGCAGCGCCCACCGCACCTGGGGGGAGCTCACCTGCTGGCCGACCCGAAGATCGGACTCATTGACGTTGGTCAGAATGGGCAGCTTCTCCGTGCCGCCCTTCAGGACATGCGCCGGCAGCTGGCCACGCAAAGGCGGCAGCACATATCCCGCATCGTCCACATGATACACAAGGGTTTCGAAGCCGCCGTCCTTGGGCCGCAGCGCAAACACACGTGCCGCAGGCTGACGCTCGGTGATGTTCAGGCGCAGCGTGCGCGGCATCACCCGCTCCACGGCGGCGGACTTGATCAATGGCGCAAGCTCAAGATCACGCTTGATGCGTCCCAAATCCAGGGCCAGAAGGTTCTCGCCCCGTTTCACACCGGACCATTTGAGAATCTCCTCGCGCGGGATGATGCCGTCCGTGCGCACCTGCACCTCCTGGATGGCAAAGGCCTCGTTCGAGAGAATCAGCCTGTCCACGGCCCACGCGCCTCCCTTCCAGAAAACCAGCACCAGCAACGCCAGCACGCACAACGCGCCAAGCAGCGTCCCCGCCCGGCGCAGCCGGTCCGCGCGCACCTGTTCGGCGCGCAGCTTCACATCCAGCACGTGACGCCGGTTCAGGCGCTTGTTCTGACTTCGATTTCCGCCAAACAGACTCATGTCAATGTCCTTTGCCCGGCCCGTTGCAATGCCAGTTCCACCATGCGCTCGCACAGCGATGCGTAGTCCATGCCCGCCGCCGCCGCCGCCTTGGGCAGGAGGCTCGTCTCAGTCATCCCGGGCAGTGTGTTGACTTCCAGGACAAACGGCTGCCCGTCCCGCACCATGACATCCACGCGTGCATAATCCCGTCCTCCAATGGCTCGAAAAGCACCGATGGCCGCATCCTGTATCCGCCTTGTGGCGGCCTCATCAAACTCTGCCGGACAGGTGTATTCGGTCGCGCCGGGCGTGTATTTGTTCTTATAATCGTAAGCCCCCTGTCTGGGGCGGACTTCCACCACGGGCAAGGGTGCCCCATCCAGAATGCCCACGGTGGTTTCGCGGCCCACAATGCGTTCCTCCACCAGCACCTCGGAATCAAAGCGCAGCGCTTCAGCGAGTGAAGACTCCCAGTCCTCCAGCCGGCTGCAGAATTGCAGCCCGACACTGGATCCCTGACGCACGGGCTTGATGACCAGCGGCGGCTGCCAGCCGTCGGGAAACGACGCCGTTTGCGAGTCCACGACGAACGAGCGAGGCGTGGGAACCCCTGCCGCCACGCAGCGGCGCTTGGTGGCCGCCTTGTCGAAAGCCGTCCGGCTCGCCCCTGCGCCGCAGCCGGTGTAGGGCATCCCCATCACATCCAGTTCCGCCTGCACCGTGCCGTCCTCACCGTAGGTCCCGTGCAGCGCAAGAAACACGACATCCACCCCGGACGGCAGTGTCCACCTGCCGGGCACCGGATCCAATGTCTGAACAGCATGCCCGCGCGATTCGAGCGCCTTCGCCACGGCGGCCCCGGTGCGGAGCGACACCTCGCGCTCGGCGGAGGGCCCGCCCATCATGACCAGTATGCTCAATGGCTCTTTCATTCTCTGCCCGCTGCAAATGTCTTCAATGAAATGGTCCGCCTGGGAAACGCCTTCAGCAGCGTTTCGTCCGTGGTCACCAGCGGCACATCCAGCTCCTCCGCCAGGGCCACATACTCGCAGTCGCGGGCGGGACATCTCGATCTTGCGGCCAGGTCCAGCACGCGCGTGGAGGACACTGCATATTCCCGCCCGTTCATCGCCGCTTCCGCGTTGATGACCGCCAGCATCGCCGCCTCAAAGTTCAATCGGCCAAACATCAGGCAACTGGCCAGCGTGTTGCGAAACTCGGAGCGCCACAACACCGGCGCCGCCCAGACCGGGTCGCGTTTCAAGGCCGCCTCGGCCAGTTCGGACGCATCGCTGTTGATGAACAGGCAGGCGACGATGTTCGCATCCGCCACGATCATCCACGCCCTCCGGTTTGCATCCGCCGCAGGTCGGCGGCACTGGTGGAGAACTTCATGGTCGAACGCAGGGCCCGCGCGCGTGAGATCAGCTCATCCACATCCACCAGGCTTGAGCGCAGGCTCGATTCCAGAACAGCGATCACCTCGGTGTTCAAACTGCGCCCGTTCAAATCCGCGCGCTGCTTGAGCTCCTGATGGATGTCCTTCGGGATGCCCTTGATGGTAATGGAAATCACGCTGCAACCATAATGGAACCATTTTGGTGGTCAATCGTTTTTCAAGTCCTCGCCGATGATTT
>CAYQCZ010000501.1:0-3442 GCA_964415955.1 uncultured Verrucomicrobiota bacterium
TCCAACGCGGCCAACAATCCCCACCGTCGCACAGTTTACGCGATGATTGATCGCGCCGCGCTGCCGGAGATGTTCAACACCTTCGACTTCGCAAATCCGGACATGTCCACCGGGGAACGCATCATGACCACGGTGCCGCAGCAGGCCTTGTTCATGATGAACGGCCCCTTCGTGATTGATCAGGTGAAGGCCATTCTTGCACGCGAGGACGTCGAATCGCGGACCAATCCCGAGCAGAAGGTCCGATATCTTTTCGACCTGCTCTACCAGCGGGAGCCGACAGCGCGTGAACTGCAGCTGGCCAGGGACTTTCTCGCGTCCGCGCTGGAGGAGGAATCTTCCAAAGTGGCCGAGAACAAGGGCGTCAACATCAAGGATCAGCGGTCGTCAAAGCCTGCGTCCCGTGAACTCAATGCCTGGGAGCGCTACACACAGGTGCTTCTGCTGGGCAATGAGATGATCTTTGTGAATTGATTCCCCTCCCACCCGTTTCCCACGCGAGGCGTGCGGTGCCGCGAGGCGCTGCACGCCTTGTGTCTCTCCGGCATCAATCCTTCATCCACCCGTCCAGGTGATTTCGCACGAAGGCGTCATCATTCAAATGCGGATAGGCCTTGTAAACACGATCGATTTCATCGGACTGGCCGGGACTGAGCCCTTCCGCCGGATCAAGACACAGAATGTTCTCAAACAAACCCTGACGCCGGAGCACTTCATGCAGTCCGGCGATGCATCCCCGGTAGCCGTTCGCCGCATCAAAGAAGGCCGCATTGGCATCTGTGACTTGAGCAGAAAGTGTCATCAATCGTGGGGGAATGGCTGCGTTTTCACGCATGATGGCTTGGCAATCTCGAAGCAGTTCGACCGCCTTGTGTGTCCAGACCGCCCAATGTCCCAGGAGCCCGCCCGCAATGCGTCTTGTCACCGGCCTGCCGTGCCTTTCGAAGCGGAAGGGGGTCAGCAGGTCGCAAACGATGTTGTCATCGTTGCCGGTGTAAAGCGCGATGTCGTCCCTCCCTGATTCAACCACCGCGCGCACCACATCCAGGGTTTGATAACGGTTGAACGGCGCGATCTTGATGGCCACAAGGCACGGCAATTCGGCCAGCCGCCGCCAGAAACGGAACGAAAGGCGTCTGCCTCCGACGGCGGGTTGAAGATAGAAGCCGATGAGGGGGATGATTTCGCCAACGGCTTTGCAATGCGCCACCAGCGCGTCCTCACTGGCCCCGGCCAGGGCCCCAAGGCTTGCCAGCCCGGCGTGAAATCCATGCCGCCTCAGCAGTGCCGCCTCCTGGACAGCCCCGGGGGTTGCGCCACAAATTCCCCCGATCCGCAGCGTCGTCCTTCCGGTGCTTGCATCGATGCGTCGCATCTCATCTGCCGCCAGTTCCAGCAGGGGACGGAACAAATCCACTCCTGGATCGCGAATGGCAAACTGGGTGGTATGCACACCGACGGCCACGCCTCCGGCCCCTGCCGCAAGATAGTAACGCAGCAGGGCGCGCTGCCTGCGTTCGTCCAATGCCCGGCTTCCTGTCAGCGCGAGCGGGCAGGCGGGTATGGCGAGGCCGTTCTGCAGCAACTGGCGCTCTGGAGGGGTCATCATGATGCAGTCATTGGTTGCAGTTCACGGTCAGAACCGGCCGTCGAGAGATTCAAACCGGGTGGGTTTGTTCAGGAGCGGCATGTCCTGCTTGATCCATGCAGCCACATGCCTGATGAGCGCCGCCTCGCACATTGTGGGAGCGCCGAGCAGCTCGATGCCGTGGGAGGCATCGCTCAGCAGCGCTGAGGCTGATTCATTGCCTCTGAAGAAAACCTCCCTGCCAAGCTGCGCTGCCAGCTCGAGGGCGGTTTCACGGACGGACAGCTTCCGAGGTCCCGTCATGTTTGTGATGCACGGAGGAACGGCTGTGTGCTGCAGGGCGCGAATGGTCATGACATTGGCGTCGCCCTGCCAGATGGTGTTGAACCAGCCCATCGACAAGTCCACCGGTTCTCCTGAAACAATGCGGCGGGCGATGTCCACGAGCACACCGTAGCGGAGGTCGCAGGCGTAGTTGAGGCGGAGCACGATCGTCGGGATTCCCAGCGTCCGGCTGAAGTGCTCGAACATCCGCTCACGGCCGAGGCAGCTCATGGCGTATTCACCCGTCGGATTGGGGGTGTCCGTTTCCCTTGAGCCATGGCCTGAAGCGGAGGTCAGCCCGTAAACATTACCCGTGGAGAAAACCACCAGCCGGCTGTGTGCGAAGCGTTGGGCCACCACCGACGGGAGCCATGTGTTCATGGCCCAGGTCAGTGATTCCTGTCCCGTGGCCCCAAATTTCATCCCGGCCAGATAAATCACATTGGCTGCATCTGGGAGGCTTGAAAGCGCCCCGGGCTTCAGGAGGTCGCAATGCACCGTCTCCACACCGTGCCGCTCCAGGTATTTCGCGCTCTCCGGATTGCTGAATCTTGCCGCACCCATGATGCGTCGTTTTGTTCCGGCCTGATCGCTGGCGCGGGCAATCATGCGGGCCAGGGAGGGCCCCATTTTCCCTCCGACGCCCAGAAGCAGCACGTCCCCGCCGATCTGCCGCATGGTTTCCACTGCGGCGGCCGAGGGCCGGCTCAGGGCTTCCTCCAGTGCGTCAACTGATTCAAACGATTCGCGGGACATTTTGATTCCGGATGCAGAGAGGGGTTGTGCGTCGTGGAGCCACAGTTTGCGCTGGTTGGTGGGCGCGACAGGGGTCGAACCTGCACGGATTACTCCACAGGATCCTAAGTCCTGCGCGTCTGCCAATTCCGCCACGCGCCCGCACCAGATGGGGCTGACCATTGCCGGAATCAGGATGCCGGGCAAGCGCGCGATGCGTCGCGGAAAACGCTGTCTGTCCGCGGGGCCCGGGTTGCACAGAAGTCTGGCATCGCATGGCGGCCCGCAACATAGTCAATGGCGATGACTTTATCTGACATTCTATCGAATGAAGAGCTGCGCCGTCATGAGTTCCCGGTGTGCCGGGAGAAGGTGTTCCTTGCGCATGCCGGGGTGTGTCCGCTGCCACGCCGCGTTGCGGAGGCCATTCAGACCTATGCGGGACAATCCACGCTGGGAGATCAGGAAACACTACTGCCTGCGTTTGAGATGGATGAGACACGCGAACTGGCGGCCAGGCTGCTGGGATGCGTGTCCTCGGAGATCGCCTTTGTCGGTCCCACATCGCTGGCCTTGAGTTTCATTGCCAGCGGCCTTCCCCTGCGCAAGGGCGACAACATCGTCATCTACTTCGATGATTATCCTTCGAATGTGTATCCATGGATGGCGCTGGCTGAAAGGGGTGTGCAGGTCCGGATGATGCCCACCCGTGGAC
The DNA here is from genome assembly GCA_964415955.1 of uncultured Verrucomicrobiota bacterium. Lineage (GTDB taxonomy): Bacteria > Verrucomicrobiota > Verrucomicrobiia > Limisphaerales > CAYQCZ01 > CAYQCZ01. The sequence continues at coordinate 3,363 of CAYQCZ010000501.1, forward strand.
TGGGACGAATCACACGCAGCGATGTGCTTGGACAGGTGGACGAGGATACGCGGCTGGTGGCGCTGGCTTCATGTCATTAC
>CAYQCZ010000502.1:0-3442 GCA_964415955.1 uncultured Verrucomicrobiota bacterium
TCGGTGACGGTATGCTCCACCTGGATGCGCGGGTTCATCTCGATGAAAAACCATTCGTTGGTGTCTGCATCCACGAGAAACTCGACGGTGCCCGCATTGTCATAGCGGATGTCCCTGGCGATCTTGACCGCCGCGTCGCAGAGCGCCTTGCGCACGTTGTCCGGCAGGCCCACGGAGGGGGCGATTTCCACCACCTTCTGATGACGACGCTGGACGGAACAGTCGCGCTCATGGAAGTGGAGGACATTGCCATGCTGGTCACCGAGGATCTGCACCTCGATGTGCTTGGCGTTGCGGATGTATTTCTCGAGGAACACCGCCGGGTTGCCAAAGGCGCGTCCCGCCTCGCCCTGGGCTTCGTCCAGCAGATTGGCCAGGTCGGACGCCTTTTCCACCACGCGCATGCCCCGCCCGCCTCCGCCGAAGGCCGCCTTGATGATCAACGGAAAACCGATCTCCTTTGCAATCCGCAGCGCCTCCGCACGGTCCTCCACAGGCTCCTGTGTGCCGGGCAGGGTCGGCACCTTCACCTTCTGGGCCAGCTCGCGCGCCGCCGTCTTGTCCCCCATCAACCGCAGCAACTCGGGCCGCGGCCCCACGAAGACGATCCCGGCGTCGGCACAGGCCTGCGCAAAATCAGCGTTCTCGGAGAGGAATCCATAACCGGGATGGATGGCGTCCACGCCCTTCTCCCTCGCCAGCGTGACAATTCCCTCGATGTCCAGGTAGGCCCCCACCGGCCCCTTGCCCGCGCCCACAAGGTAGGCTTCGTCCGCCTTGTAGCGATGGATGCTGAGACGGTCCTCCTGCGCATAGATGGCGACGGTCCGCAGGCGCAGCTCGGCCGCCGCGCGGAAAATACGGATGGCGATCTCGCTGCGGTTGGCGGCCATCAGTTTCTTGAAGGGGCGGAGTGCCCTCGGTTCGATCGGGGCTTCCACCTTTTGTTTGGTGCGACGGGTGCTCATAAACATCGGAAAACCGCGGCGTTATAGGTGGGCGGGAGAATGTTGAAAAGCAAACTCGCAAACAAATGCGGCTGTTCAGGAAAAACACGCCCGCCTACCCTGCCGGGCATGAACCATTCACCCGGATTTCTCCGAATCGTCGAAGATGCCCGCGCCCGCATCCATGAAATCACCATCGAACAGGCGCGTGAACGCCTGAAGGCCAATCCCCGGGCCATCCTGCTGGATGTGCGCGAAGACCATGAGTGGCAGGCTGGCCACGCCATGGAGGCCGCCCATCTCGGCAAGGGCATTCTGGAACGCGACCTGGAACGCCTTTGTCCCGACACCGCCACCGAGATCATCATGTATTGCGGCGGCGGATTCCGCAGCGCCCTGACCTGCGATGCCGCCCAGCGGATGGGCTACCGGAACGTCCACTCCCTCATCGGCGGCTACAAGGGCATGGTCGCCGCAGGCTGGCCCATGGCGGCCACCCCGCAGGAAAAAACTCCCTGAGCGCGCGGGCGAATGACGGGGTGGCGCACTGGAAAAAACCCTTTGCAGCGGCCTGATGCGGCGACTAAGTTCCTGCGGCCTTTGTCCGGTGGTGTAATGGTAACACAGAGCTCTTTGGAAGCTTTATTCATGGTTCGAATCCATGCCGGACAGCCAATCCTGCACCTTTCACCGCACCGGGCCGGTCTTCCAGACGCTTGGGGCTCGGCTCAAACCCATCTGCCACCGCACGCTTCGGCGTCAGGTCACGTCCTGCATTTCCTTCACCAAGCGTCTGCCGATGGTGGAAGAATTCACCCCGGAGGAAGGTGAGGATCGCCTCTGCAACCTCGTGTCCGATTATCTCCGGCGAGGCGCATCTTTACCGGTTCAACTACCCGGATCACGAAGGGAAGATCACCATCCATTGGTGGCTGGATTGACAATATGGCCGTATAACCGCATTTATTTCTCATGAAGACGACCATTGATTTGCCTGACGACCTGCTCCACCGCGCCAAAGTCGCCGCCGCCCAGCGTAAAACCACGCTAAAGGAACTTGTGCAGACGGGTCTCGATTGGGTGCTGCGCTCCGATACCACCGCTTCGGATCGGGACGAGGCTCTTGCTCAACTGCGAAAGGGCTTTCATCTCGGTGGCAAGCCCCTGACTCGCAAGCAGACCCATGAACGCCACTAGATTCCTCGACACCAACATCCTGCTTTACGCCCATGACCTTGATGCGCCGGCGAAGCGCAAGGTGGCGCTGGAGATTCTGGAACACGGCTGGAACAAACCCGGTGAAACCGCCTTGAGCGTCCAGGTCCTGCAGGAGTTGCACGTCAATTTCTGCAAACGAGGCATTTCCCCTCTTGAAGCCGCCAAGGTGGTTCGCCGTTACGCCACCTGGCCCGTCGTGGAGAATACACTCGACCTCCTCCAGTCCGCGATGGACGAGCAGGCGCGCTGGAAAATCTCCCTCTGGGACTCGCTCATTCTGGCTGCGGCCCGCGCCTCCGGCGCTTCACAACTGATCACCGAAGACCTCAACCACGGCCAGAACTACGATGGCGTGAAGGTCATCAACCCCTTTCTCTGAATCTCAAGCCGGACAGCCAATCCTGCACCCCTCACCGCACCGGGCCGGTCTTATCGCATGATCCTCGCCATGCCATGTCTGCAAGGTGTTTCCAGACCGCAGGACAGGCGGGTTCAACGTGGTGGATGATGCCGGCCCGCGCTTCGAGGCGGGGCGGCTGGCCGGACTATCGGTCATCCCGTCCCTGTCCCTGCAGCCTTCCGAAAAGGAAAGGCGGCTTTTCCGAACATGAACGGCCCGGATGGCAACCATCGTGTGAACAGCCGCACCATGCATGCCTGGGTGTTCGGCATGCTCTATGCGGGTAAGGCGCGCCCATCGGTTTCCTCTGGTGGGCGCTGCCCACGTGGCTGCGCTCGGAAGGCGTGCCGGTGGAACGCATCACCGGGCTCACAGCCATGCTGGTCCTGCCATGGGCGTTCAAGTTCCTCTGGGCGCCGCTGGTGGACACGTTGTGTTCCGCACGGTGGGGTTTCAAGCTGTGGATCGCCGGAGCCCAATGCCTCATGGGCCTGACGCTGGTGCCGCTCCTCTGGATGGACCTCTCCTCGCAGCTTGGTGCGGCCTCGGTGTTGCTGCTGGCCCACGGATTCTGCGCGGCCACGCAGGATGTCGCCGTGGATGCCTGGGCGGTGCGCATTTCCGCCGGTGAGGAACGCGGCTGGCTCAACGGCTGCATGCAGGGCGGCATGCTGCTGGGGAGAAGTCTTTTCGGCGGCGGTGCACTCGTGCTGGCCTCGCGGCTGGGATGGACCTGGATGGTCGCGCTGCTGATCGGTTTCATCTGGATCACTGCGATCATTGCGCTCCGGGTGAAGATGGAAACGCCTGACGTGGCGAACCGGACGGGTGGTTCCTTCGGTTCCACACTCAGGACCGCGTTCCTGAAGCAGTCCAC
>CAYQCZ010000503.1:0-3441 GCA_964415955.1 uncultured Verrucomicrobiota bacterium
AGCCCGCGCCGCATTCTCCTGCGCGTCTGCTCGTACCTGATGCAGATACACGCCAACCAGCGCGACACGGAGGAACACGCCCGCTTCCAACGCTACCTTCTGGCACTGATGAAGTGATGTTCCCGCCAGAGGGCGATGGAACTCTTGAACCCGTCGCATGGCACCGTCCATAGTCCGCGCGTGTCTGTCGAACTGACCGAAGCATTGCTGATCAAGGCCGCCGGATGGGAGGTCGTCAAACGCGCCCGCGCCTATCTCGAACAAGGCCACGTGCTCAGCTCCTACTGGGAAGAGCCGCTCCTGCGTGGTGTGGTGCAATCCGGCGGAACGTCCTTTCGCGCTTCGATGGTCATCAAGAGTGCCATCGACATTGAAAACCTCTGCACCTGCCGTGAGGCACGCGAATGGGGGAAAATCTGCGCCCACGGAGTGGCGGTGGGATTCCATTGGATCGCCCGTCAAAAGGCGCCTGCACAACCCTCCGCCAGACGCCGCCCCGCTGAATCCAGCAAACCCACGCCGCAGGCACGGAAGCCAGCTTCGTTGCAACGTGACTCCCAGGGCGAACCGGCCGAACTCCATTTGATTCTTCCACCCAACCTTGATCAGGCACTCGCCAAGGGCAGGCTCATGCTCGTTCTGGAAGCCTCCTGGGCGGGCGGACGCTGCCCGCTCAATGCATTGCCGGGGGGCAGAACATGGCAGTTCGATGAGAAGACCAACGCCGTCATGGACGCTTTGGAGTCGCTGGCCGGCGGTGACACACCTGCCGTGCTGCCAATGGATGCAGCCTCTTTTGCGCGCCTGCTGCCGGTGCTCGCCGGATTTGAAAACATCACCATCGGCAAACAGCGCGAAGCGAAGGTCTCCAGATCGCCCATGGCGATTCCATTGAAGGCCACGCTGGAATCCGATGGCCAGATCACCGTTTCACTCCGGTCCAGGCCGGCGGCATTCACGGCCATTGGCGACTGGGCATGGAACGGAGAAGCTTTCCACCGGCTTGAACTACCCGCAGGTTTGCAAAGTGTGCTGCAATCACCGGTCCGCATTTCCCGCCAGCAGGTGCCCTCTTTTCTCTCCCAATCGTGGCCGCAGCTTGCAGACACGGACACGGTTGAATCCAATTTCAAACTGGAGGATTTCGAACTGGCACCGCAATCGCCGAAGTTCCACTTGTCCTTGCGTGGCGGGCTGGCCCAGCTGCAGGCCCTGCTGCAATGCGCCTATGGCAGCCGCATCATGTCCCTGGGTGTCACCAGCACGGACGAGGGCGTCTGGCTGCCCGACCCTGATGTGCCGACCCGTTACGCAACGAGGGATGTGGCCTCAGAACGCTCGGCATTGGCGCGGCTGCAACGTTGCGGCTTCTCCGGGCCGGACGCGCAGGGCAAGCTCGTGCTGGCCGGTCAGAACGATGTGTTGAATTTCCTCGCGGCGGAGTTCCCCCGCCTGCAACGCGCATGGAACGTCACACTGGACGAGCAACTGGAGAACCGCACAATGAAGGGCATTGAGAGGGTCGAACCCCGCTTCCAAATCACCCCCTCCGGCGTGCAATGGTTCGATCTCGGCGTGGTGTTCGAGTCCACCGGTGGACAGGAGTTTTCGGCGTCGGACATCCAGCGGTTGCTTTTGTCCGGCCAGAAGCACACGCGCCTGAGCAACGGCAAAATGGCGGTGATTGACACCGTTGCCGTCGAGGAACTTCAGGAGGTGCTGCTGGATTGCGCGCCGCGCCAGCATGAAAACGGCTATCGCATCCACAGCCAGCAGGCGGGCTTCGTGGAGGCCACACTGCGCGGCCAGCACGGCTGGAAAGTCACCGCGCCCGCAGCGTGGAAGGATCGCGCCGCCCGTCAGACCGGCGAGGCGAAACTGGAATGCCCGCCTTTGGGTCCGTTGGAAAACGTGCTGCGGCCCTACCAGAAACACGGTGTGGCATGGCTCGGCTTCCTTCGTGAGAACGGTTTTGGCGGCATTCTCGCCGATGAAATGGGCCTCGGCAAAACACTCCAGGCACTGGCATTCCTGAACAGCCTGCGCGGAACACAGCAGGAGCGTCGCCCGCATCTGGTGGTGTGTCCCACGAGCCTTGTCTTCAACTGGCTGGCCGAGGCGGCGAAGTTCGTCCCCGACCTTCGTGTGCTGGCGTTGCACGGACCAGACCGTCATCAACACTTTGCTGCCGTCCATGCGCACGATCTGGTGGTCACAAGCTATGCCCTGATCCGCCGTGACGCGGAGCATTACCGTGATGTGGAATTCGACACGGTGATCCTCGACGAGGCCCAGCACATCAAGAATCGCGAATCCCAAAACGCGCAGTCGGTGAAATCCGTGAAATGCCGGCACCGCCTCGTGCTGACCGGCACGCCCATGGAAAACTCCGTGCTCGACCTCTGGTCCATCTTCGACTTCCTCATGCCAGGCTATCTGGGTGCGGCGAAGGATTTCCGCGAACGCTACGAACTCCCGATTGTGAAGGAGAAAAACAGCGAAGCGCAGGCCCGCCTGTCCCGAAGGCTTCGCCCTTTCATCCTGCGACGTCTCAAGCGCGAGGTGGCATCCGACCTGCCGGACAAGCTGGAGCAGGTGGCCTATTGCGAACTGACCCGCGATCAGCGCGCCGTGTATCAGCAGATCATCGAAGCCAGCCGCAAAGAGGTGCTGGAGGCAGAAGGAGAACAGGGCATCGCCCGCAGCCGCATGGTGGTGCTCACGGCACTGCTCCGGCTCCGGCAAATCTGCTGCGATCTCAGATTGCTGGACTCAGCAGAGTCCGGCGATGGCGAAAGCGAGCAGACCAGCACGCCGTCTTCGGGCAAGATGGAGATGTTCACCGAGTTGCTCGAAGAAGTGATCGATGGCGGCCATCGCGTGCTGGTGTTCAGTCAGTTCGTCGGAATGCTTTCACTGCTCCGGGCGCATTTGGAATCACAGTCCATTCCATACTGTTATCTGGACGGCTCCACGCCGGACCGCGCGGCCGTCGTGCAGCGCTTTCAAAGTGACTCCTCGATCCCAGTGTTTCTCATCAGCCTCAAAGCGGGTGGCGTGGGCCTGAATCTCACCGGCGCGGATACCGTGATTCACTTTGATCCATGGTGGAATCCTGCCGTCGAGGCGCAGGCGACGGACCGCGCCCATCGCATCGGTCAGACCCGCTTGGTCACCAGCTACAAACTCATCACGCGCGACACGGTGGAGGAAAAGATTCTCACCCTGCAAAACCGCAAGCGCGAAATCGTCCAGGGCACCATCGGCGATGAAGCTTCGCTGACCGCGTCGCTGAGCTGGGATGAAATCCAGGAACTGCTGTCGTAGGAGGTTGTGATTAAAAGTGGGTGAGGACTGATCCGATTGCGAACGCCCGAACACCCCTCACCCGCCCTTCGGGCACCCTCTCCCCTCATCGGTTGAGGGGAGAGGGACGGGGTG
>CAYQCZ010000504.1:0-3421 GCA_964415955.1 uncultured Verrucomicrobiota bacterium
CATCCTTCTTTGTTTCCATTGTGGAGGACATCACCGAGAAACGGGCGTCGGTGGAGCAGTTGGTGTTTATGAGCCGCCGATCAGAGATCCTGCTGGAACTTCCAAAGATGGCCGCCGGGATGGATGAGCGCGCCTTCCTGCAGGCAGGCTTGGAAAGAGCTGAAACGCTCACGGACAGCCAGATCAGCTTCCTCCACTTCATCGGGGAAGATCAGGAAACCATCGAACTGGTCGCCTGGTCAAAGGCCACTTTGGAGAAATACTGCCATGCTTCCTATGAAACACATTATCCGGTCAAGAAGGCGGGCATCTGGGCGGATGCACTCCGGTCAGGAAACCCTGTTGTCGTCAATGATTACGATGCCCACCCCAACAAGCACGGCATGCCTGAAGGTCACTCGGAGCTCCGGCGTTTCATCAGCGTGCCTATAATCGAAGCAGGCAAAGTCGTGATGATGCTCGGGGTGGGGAACAAGGACTCCAATTACAATGATAAGGACGTCCAGACCATGCAGTTGCTTGGCGAGTCCCTATGGCAGCTGGCCCAGCGCAAACGCAACCAGGAAAGGCTTCAACTGCAAAGCGCCGCCCTTTCCGCCGCAGCCAACAGCATCTTCATCACGGACAAGGACGGCAGCATCCTGTGGGTGAACGATGCCTTCACAAGAACAACAGGTTACTCATCTGAGGAAGCTCTTGGGAGGAAGCCAAGCATCCTCAAGTCCGGACATCACGAGACCGAATTCTACACCACCCTCTGGAACACCGTCCTGAGCGGCGGTGTCTGGCAGGGGGAGATTCACAACAAACGAAAGGATGGAACTGAGTTCATCGAGGACACCATGATCACGCCCGTCAAAAATGAGGCTGGATCCATCACCCACTTCATCGCGATCAAGCAGGACGTGACGAAGCAGCGCGAACTTGAGCGGCAACTGCTTCGATCCCAGCGTCTTGAAACGGTTGGACTGCTCGCAGGCGGCATCGCCCACGATCTGAACAACGTGCTGGCACCCGTCAGCATGGGACTAGAGATGCTACAGATGTCAGATCTGCCGGCAGATCTGGCCACTGTCATCGAATCCATGCAGAACAGCACCCGACGGGGCGCCCAGATTGTCCGGCAGATTCTCTCGTTCACCCGCGACACCGGAGGAAAACGCACCCGTGTCATGCTCGGCTCCATCGCCAAGGAAATCGTCCAAATGGCGATGGAGACCTTTCCGAAAAACATTCATGTGACTTTCACCGCGGCTACGGACCTATGGTGCATCAATGCGGATGAGTCACAGATGCATCAGGTGTTGTTGAACCTTGCCGTCAACTCAAGGGATGCAATGCCGGGAGGAGGGCATTTGCATCTTGAAGTCACCAATGTGCTCCTGGACACACACAGGCTTCCACCGGTTCCGGAAGCCAGGCCGGGAAAATACGTGCTCGCACTGGTGAAGGATGACGGAGCAGGCATGGCGAAAGATGTGCTGGAAAGAATTTTTGAGCCATTCTTCACCACCAAACCTCATGGCAAGGGATCAGGCCTCGGTCTGTCAGTGGTTCATGGCATCGTCAAAAACCATGGTGGATTCATTGATGTGGTATCCAAGCGCGGACGCGGCACCAAATTCTCCGTCTATTTCCGTGCTGCGCCTGTAGGAGGCAAGGACGATACGGACCCGCCTTTCAAAGCATCGCACTCTGGTAATGGCGAATGCGTGCTCGTGGTTGATGACGAGCCAGCGATTCGGAAACTGACACGAGCAGTTTTGGAATCAAGAGGCTACAGGGTGCTTCTTGCTGAGGATGGCGCAAATGCCCTCACGGTTTATGTGCAGCACAAGGATGCGATCCGGGTGATACTTACGGATCTCATGATGCCGAAGTTGGATGGCCTTGAACTGATCAAAGCCCTGAGACGCCTGGGCAGCACGACCCCTGTAATCACATTTAGCGGATTTGTCGGCGAATCGGGCAATACAGACAGGGTGGAGAAGCTTGGCGCAGTCGCCCATCTCCGGAAACCTTTCGTCGCTGATGTCCTGATCGGTGCCATTCAAAAGGCGCTGGCAAACACGAAATGAGCACGGATCACGCGCAGGGCTCAACCGTCACGCAATCAACTTCTTGATCAGCTCGCCCTCGACGTTGGTGAGGCGCATGTCCAACCCCTGAAACCGGAAGGTCAGCTTCGTGTGCTCGAGTCCGAGCAGGTGGAGGATGGTGGCGTGGATGTCATGCACGTGGCAGCGGTCCTCGGCCGGTCCGAAACCCAGTTCATCCGTTTCACCAATGATGCGTCCCCTCGGCGTGCCGCCACCGGCGAACCACATGGTGAAGGCATCAATGTGATGGTTGCGGCCGGTCTTCTCACGGTTTTCCCCCATGGGCGTGCGGCCAAATTCGCCGCCCCAGATCACCAGCGTGTCGTCCAGCATGCCACGCGATTTCAAGTCCTTCACCAAAGCGGCGCTGGCCTGGTCCACATCCCGGCATACCTTCTCAAAATCCTCCTGCAGGTTCTCACCGGGACCGCCATGGCTGTCCCAGTTCGTGTGATAGAGCTGCACAAATCGCACGCCACGTTCCACCAGTCGTCGCGCCAGAAGACAGTTGTTGGCGTAGGAAGGCTTGCCCGGATCAGCACCATACAGCTTCAGCGTGGCGGGTGATTCGTCCGAGAAATCGATCAACTCCGGCGCGCTGGTCTGCATCTTGAACGCCATCTCATACGAGGCGATGCGCGTGGCGATCTCCGGGTCACCCGTTTCCACCATCCGTTTCAGGTTCAGATCGCGGACGGCATCAATGGTGCGCCGCTGACGAGCTGTGTCGATTCCTTTCGGGCTGGTGAGATTGAGGATGGGTTCACCCGTGCCTCGGAAGGGCACGCCCTGGAACGTGGTGGGGAGAAAACCGCTGCCCCAGTTCACCGAGCAGCCACGCGGACCGCATTGCAGCACGACAAATCCCGGCAGGTCATCCGCCTCGCTGCCGATGCCATAGGTCACCCAGGCGCCCATGCTGGGGCGTCCGAACAATCCGCTGCCCGTGTTCATGAACAGCTTGGCCGGTGCGTGATTGAACAGGTTCGTGGCGCAGGTCTTGATGATCGTGGTGTCGTCCACAATGGTGGCGATGTTTGGAAACATCTCGCTGACCCATGCGCCGGATTGTCCGCGCTGCCTGAACTCGCGCCGCGTCCCGAGCAGCTTTGTTCCGTGACTGCTGTCCATGAAGGCAAAGCGCTTGCCCTCGATGTAACTTGGCGGAATGGGCTGGCCATTCAACTCCGCCAGCTTCGGCTTGTAATCGAACAACTCCAACTGCGACGGCCCGCCCGCCATGAACATGAAGATGACGTTCTTCACTTTGGCTGGATAATGCGGCTGCTTCGGTGCCAAGGGATTCGTCAGCTTAAACCCCT
>CAYQCZ010000505.1:0-1071 GCA_964415955.1 uncultured Verrucomicrobiota bacterium
TCACCGAGGTGAAGACCGTGGCCAAGCCTCCTCCGCCCGTTGAAAAACCGCCCGAGCCCCCTCCGCCTCCACCGCAGGAGGAACAAAAACCTCCCACGCCCGAACTGACCCCTGCTGAGCAAAACTTCTCTCTCGATGCACTCGACCTGGACGCCGGCATGGGCGGCGGTGCGGGAAGCCTGCTGGGCGCTTTCAATCCTGGCGATGCCATTGCGGAGAGTTCCAAGGAGGTGAAAGTGGCGGATGTGACGGAGTTGGACAAGCAGCCTGAATTGATCGCCTCCGTAAAGCCGAACTATCCCGGCGACATGCGCAAGGCGAAGGTCGAAGGCACGGTCGTGCTGGTGTTTCTGCTGACCGAAGATGGCCGTGTGGAGGATGCCCGGGTGGAATCATCCACCCGGCCGGAGTTTGAGAAACCGGCACTCGATGCCGTGCGCAAATTCAAGTTCCGTCCCGGTTCGCGCGGCGGGGAACCCGTCCGCACCTACATGAAACTGCCCTTCGCCTTCCGCATTCAATCGTGAATCCGACAACGAAATCCATGAACCGATCCCGCACGCCTCGTGCCCTGCTGGCACTGGCAGTCATCTTCCTTTCCCTTGCTGCCTGCGCGCCTCTCGAAGCCACCACCGTTTCCACCAGTCGGCCTTGGTTCCAGCTCAAGCCGCGCATCAGCGAGGAGATGCGCCGTCAGGAGGCCGAGGCTTCGCAGAAGGCATCCAATCCCGTCATCAATCTCGCCGGTCCGCAGCCGGTGTCCCTCGTGTCCGGAGCGGTGGCGATGGCCCGTGAATCCAACCATCCGCAGCTCTCACTCTGGGAGGACAAGGAATTCCAGAAGCGTCTTGCTGGCACCTATGGATTTCATCCCGAACTGGAACCAAAATTCCAGAACACCAATGAATTCAATTTGTATTACGAGTCCATCGTGCCCGCCCTGGCCACCAACGGCCACGAGGTCATCGTCCAGGTGCTGGCCACCAATGCCGTCGCCCAGTCCAATGCGATGTTCCACTTCTTCGCCGGCAACTCTCTGTTCTCACTCGGTCGGAATGATGAGGCCTGCGA
>CAYQCZ010000505.1:1081-3401 GCA_964415955.1 uncultured Verrucomicrobiota bacterium
CCCAGTTTCCTGCGTTGCTGGAAAAACCTTGGCTTTGCCCGGGTGAAGGCCGGGCAGTTCGCGGAAGCGGTCAAGCCCCTTGCACGCACCATCGAACTGGGCGGTGCCGATGGGAACACCTACGGCCTGCTGGCTTATGCCTATCTTAACATGGAGCAGGCGCTTGCTGCGGAGGCCGCCTATCGCAACGCCGTCATCCTCATGCCCGACAACCGCGACTGGAAGCTGGGCCTCATCCGTTCGCAGGTGGCCACCGGCAAATACACCGAGGCCGACAAGCTCATCCAGGCGTTGATGAAGGACAATCCCGACGACGACAGCCTGTGGAAACTGCAGGCCGGGTTGTTCATGGAAATGGACCAGCCCGCCAAGGCCGCCATGAATTACGAGGTGCTGCGCCGCATGGGCAGGGCCGACCTCAAGATGCTCATGCTGCTCGGGGACATTTACATGACGCAGGAGGCGCGCGATCTCGCACTCGGCGTGTATCTGGAGGCCATCCAGCTTGACGGTGTGAAAGACGTCAGCCGGTCACTGCGAGCGGCTGAAATTCTCGTGCGACGTGGTGCATGGACCGAAGCCGAGTCCATGTTCAAGGAAATCCGCAAGATGCACTCCGCCAAACTCTCCGACGAGGAGGATATGAAGCTGCTCAAGCTGGAGTCACGGGTTGCCATGGCGCGTGGTGAGGGCGAGCGTGCCGCGGGCGTGCTGCAAAAGATCATTGAGAGAAATCCGCTCGATGGCGAGGCGCTGCTCCTGCTCGGTGATTACTTTGCCCGCAACGATGAAAAGGAGAAGGCCGCCTTCCGTTATGAGATGGCCGCGAAGATCAGCGAGTTCGAGCCCGACGCCCTGCTCAAGCAGGCGCAATTGAACGTCAGCCAGCGCAAATACGACGCGGCCCTCGAGCAGTTGCGCAAGGCCCAGAAGATCAAGCCGCGCGACAACGTCCAGCGTTACCTTGAAAACGTCGAGCGTGTCGCACGCAACACCACACAGTAAGTCTTCAAAGGGAGCTTCTTGGGAAATCCGCCACAACGCTGCTGCCGGAAAGGCATCGAGGCCGCCGGGGTGTTTCGCCACACCACCTGGGTGGTGATTGGAATGTTGTGCTTGTGCATGGCCGGGATGGTTTTCCAGGCCGAAGCGCAGGTGGCCACGCCGGACACGGGCGCCGTCTCGGGCGTGGTCACGGATTCCTGGAACACCAAGGGCCTGGGCGGAGTGACCATCACAGTCCGCGGCTTCACACTGGCGACACAAACCGATTCACTGGGCAACTACACATTGCGCGGCCTGCCGCCGGGCACGCACGCCATGCAGTTCACGCGTGGCAGCTACGTGAAGGTGTCCTTGGAGAACGTGAAGGTGGCGGTGGGACAGATTACGCGTGCGGATGTCGCCATGAAACCGGATTTCTTCCTGCTGGAAACCGTCGAGGTGGTCGAGGAGCCGTTTGTGGAGCAGCGGTTTGACATCCTCGAAAACCGCCAGAAATCCGTTGTTTTGATGGATGCCATGGGTTCCGAACAAATGGCCCGCATGGGCACAAGCGACGCTGCTGAGTCGCTGACCAAGGTGACGGGTGCAACCGTGGTGGATGGCAAGTTCGCCGTGGTTCGAGGTCTGGCCGACCGCTACACCAGCACCACGATGAATGGCGCGGAGGTTCCCTCGGCCGATCCCTACCGCAAGTCCGCGCAGCTTGATCTTTTCCCCGCCGCGATGATCGACCGCATGGTGGTCAACAAGACCTTCACACCCGATCTTCCGGGCGGATTCACCGGCGGTTCCATCAACATCGAAACCAAGTCCTTTCCGGACAAGTTTTTCTACCGGCTTTCCTTCGGCAGTTCGTTCAACACCTCGGCCAGCTTGAACGACGAGTTTCTTTCCTATCCAGGTGGTTCCTTTGACTGGGCGGCGGTGGATGATGGCACGCGCGAGATGCCGTCCATTCTGGATGGTGTGACCACGTTCCCGAATCCCAACAGCGGCCCGCCCGCGCAGCGTCAGGCGGCTGCGGATGAGTTGCTGGCCATGACACGATCCTTTGGCAGTGCAGAAATGGGTGGCGCACCTTCCACTGCGCCGTTGAACCACAACTTCAGCACGTCCGTGGGCAACACGGTGAAGATCAAGGACCATCGCTTTGGTTACTTCGCGTCGCTGAGCTTTGACCGCAAATTCAATTACTATGGCGACGGCGTGCAGGCGCGTTATTTTGCGGAGCTGCCCAACCAGCCGCCGACAATCAGCCAGCTGCACCGGGACATTCGCGGCACGGAGGAGGTGGCCTGGGCGGGCCTGGTGAATC
>CAYQCZ010000506.1:0-3364 GCA_964415955.1 uncultured Verrucomicrobiota bacterium
GAAAAAGTCACCCAACGCACCCCTGACCCCGCCATCCACAAACGTCCGCTTCACATGGAGCGTGGAGGTCGTTCCTGCCGCCTGGCCGTTGTCCACATTCCAGGCCAGCGTGCGGTTGCCCTCCACGATCGCCCCTCCACTGGCGGTGTTCGTGTAGGTGACTTTGCGAAGCAGGTTCTGATACACCGCCGCCTCCGCCGCACCGGTCAAGGTCATGGCACCGCTGACGAGATCGAAGGCCCAATGGACGCCGTCCAGGGAGCCGCTCGCCTGGCCATCAATCGAAAGGCGATCCTGACTGTCCAAATAGCCACCGCTGATGGTCACCGAGGCCGACGTGACGTTCGTTGTGGAGGTCAGGTTCACCGCAGGGGCCAGTGCTTGGTCAGGTGTGATGGAGTCCCAATGGGCCGTTCCAGGAACCCCGCCGAGCACCGGAGCCTCCAGCAGCCCGGCAAACCCCGCCAGCGACGCGTCTGTGAAAGGTGCCACCGCCGTCACCCAACCCGCGCTGACTTCCAGCGTCCAGTTCCCACCCAGGGCCGCCGCGCCCGTCAAATCATCCGAGGCCGCCACATCCCCCCCGGTGGCCCCGGCAATCAGATTCAGCAAGGCCACCCCTCCGTCGGAGGTGCCAATCTTGCAACCATACAACAATATGTCCGCCCCCTCCGCCAGGGCGGCCCGCCAGACCCCAAATGATTCCGCGTAAGTCGCAAAGCTGCCCGTATCCAAACTCGACGCCCCCAGCATCACCTGCCCGGCCCGACCATGTGAGAAAACGTGAACAGCCTTGAGCCCGGACAACCCGCTCAAGACTTCCGCCGCCTTGTGCCACCCGTCCTCATCCGCCGCAATAACCACCAGCTTCACGAACCGCCCGGACGAGAGCCTCCAATCATGCCCCGCCAGGGATGCATCGATGAAAACCACCTCTTCAAAGCCGTCAACCGTTGCTTCCCCACCTGAAAAAAGACCATCCCCCACCGATGCCTCAGTGTTCATCCCGGACGTCTGATTCAACGCAAGTAGTTGATCTGGAGGCCCGTTCGCCGAGTGCAATCCCTCCACCAACTCACCGGCCATCAGGAATTGCCAGCTTGCAGCACTCGCGGTCGTCCCCTCCAGTGCTGCCGCCATTGGCTGTCCCGGAAAGCCGACCGCCGCACCAGCCGTCGCGCTTGAAGAAATGGTTGCATCCACTCCGCCCTGCCCTGGAACTACAGCCGAGGCCAGGGCATTGCCTTCCACTCCAGCAAAAAGATCCGCAGGGCCATCCTCCTCCAAGGTGGTGTCTGAAATCTGCTCATCCGGCAGGTCCACTGTCCACCGCACTGCCGAAGGGTTTTCCTCCAAACTCGCCTCGCTCAATGCAGCCACGCCTTCAGCAGACAGCAGCACCCGCTGCTCCAGAGGCTCCAGACTGAAACGTAATGTCTGATTATCCGCAGACACAAAAAACGAGATGCATTGCAAATACCCGGCCCGCGCGGGTTGATGGATTACGAAAAGCCCCAATCGGTTTCAAGTGCAAAACACAATCTGATGCCGCCATTTGATTCCCCGTCCGGCGATCGGACTTGTTGGGGGCAATCCGGCCCTTCAATCCCTCCTTTCATGATTCATCAATGAAAGGCCTGTGGTTGTTGATGATTCTGCGTCAGGACGCGTGCGTTCCCCACGTGAATCCCTGACTGCGGGGCAGAAGGTATGGGGTTAATCCTCACGCATGCGTCATTCACCATCAACGCTCTATTGCGCATGGCTTGATAAAGCCAAGGCACTCCTGTCTCACGGTTCCCTCCTCCTCGAACTGCTCTTCCTCGCCGCCATTTCCATGAATTTGAGCGACTTGGCCTTTCGACTGAACGACACCTGCTCGTCCAACTGACCCCGCGCCTGCTTCAACTTGTCCACGGCTTCCGCTGTTGAGGCGGTGGAAGAACAACCAGCGAGCTGTTGCAATTCCGCATCCAAACATTGCCGGGCGGCAGCCTCATCGCCTTCCTGTGCTTTCCTTGTCGCTTCCTCAATCGCCCTGGCCGCCCGTTGAACCGCCACCCAGCTCAACACCGTCTCGTTGGTTTTCACCTCGGCCGCATCCTGGGTGGCTTGCACACGAACGGTTTGTTGCAAGGAACGCGACACAATCCCTTCAGCCGTGATTTCATCCCACACCAACTCCACTTCCACCAACGCTTCACCCTGCAAATCCGCCACTGGCTTTCCTCCAATCAGAGGCAACGGCAGCACTTCCATGGCGAACAACACCACACGCTCCTCCTCACTGACCAGGTCGCCCACAGCCACCTCGATCCGTCCATCCGGCAGGGTGACGTGTGGGTATTCGTTAAGGCCGTAAAGCGTCTCACAGAAGCTCAGTTGCTTGAGCCGCACACGCAGGTTTTGAACCGCCAACGACTGCAACCCTTCCAGTTCATGGGCGAAGATGGCTGGTAGCTTCTCGGGTGAATCCGCGTCATGGAAATCTCCGTTGGTGGCCCGGGCAAGCGAACCGAGCAATTCCTCGTCATACTGATCACCGAATCCCAGACAGGCAGTCCGAATACCACCACGCTCCAGACCCGATGCCACAATGCCCTGGACGGTTTTGGGCTCAACAATGCCGTGGTTCAACTGGCCGTCCGACAACAGCAACAGCCGACGCGCACAATCCTGCGGGGCGCGGCTCAATTCCTCGGCGCCAAGCATCCAGCCTCCGGTCAGATTGGTGCTGCCGCCGGGTTGGATTTGGTCGATGGCAGTGTTCCAGCCTTTCTTGTTGGCGGCTGGTTGCATTGGAATGATGACGTTGGCGGATTCATCAAACACCACCAGGGCGAAGTGATCGTCTTTGCGGAGGTTTTTGACGGCGGTTCTGGCGGCCAGTCGGGCATGGGTCAACGGACTGCCGCTCATGGACCCGGAACGATCCATGACAATGCAGAAGGCGGCGGGTTTGCGCTGGCGTGCAGCCACGGTGTCCGCCTCAAAACGGATGGCGAAGTGGACGGGCTGATGCTGGTTGGCGAGGATGGTGGTGTGGTCGAGATGGAATTCAGTCTTCATGCCACCCATCCTGCCACAGGGGGTGTGACATCGGTGGTCACTCCCCGACATGGACCGGGAAGTCACGACCAGCGGGGCAACCTCCAGAACGCAAAAGGCACCGGGATGGAAATGGACTGGAGGTGGTCTTTGGTTTGGAGGTCGCCCCCGGAAAAACGCTGAATCCACAGCAAAACAGACTGGCATTTGAATGCCTTTCGGCTGGGTCCTTTGGAGGGACACCAGGCTACCACGGGCAGGAGATCAAGCGCGGTGAGGGTCTTCAGTGCCTTTCGGCTGGGTCCTTTGGAGGGAC
>CAYQCZ010000507.1:0-3348 GCA_964415955.1 uncultured Verrucomicrobiota bacterium
TCAATCAAAGCGGTCCCGGAGGCTTCACCACGGAGGCGCCGTTCACGATGAACTACTTCCAGGAATGCGTGTTTGAAGGCGCCTGGGAATTTCGCACTGGCGACGACCTTTCATGGGCGAAGGGAGAGCCGCTCAAAGACAAGCCCGCGACCACGGCGTTCGATCAATATCACGATTCCAACCGTGTGCTGGGTGAAGCCGCCAAGCTGGTGCATGGCCCCAAGCTGCCGCCGAAGCAGTCCGCCGCACTCATGAAGGCGGGCGATGATCTGGAAATCGACCTGCTGGTGAGCGAACCGTTGGTGGCCCAGCCGGTTTACATGAGCTTCGATGAACGCGGCCGCATGTGGGTGGCGCAATACCGGCAGTATCCGTATCCGGCCGGTTTGAAGATGCTGAGCCGCGACCGCTTCTACCGTTCGCATTATGACAAAGTGCCGCCACCCCCGCCGTATCATGACAAGGGGCGCGATGTGATCTCCATCCACGAGGACACCGACGGCGACGGTGTGTTCGACCGCGACACGGTGTTTCAGGACGGCTTGAACATGGTGAACGCAGCCCTGCGCGGGCATGGCGGCGTGTGGGTGATGAATCCGCCCTATCTGTTGTTCTATCCCGACCGGAACAATGACGACATTCCCGATGGGCCGCCCGAGGTGCGGCTGGCGGGATTTGGCCTGGAGGATACGCACTCGGTGGCCAACGGCATTGTGTGGGGCATGGACGGCTGGATTTACGGCGGGCAGGGCAGCACCACCACAAGCCATGTGACGCGACCGGGCATCGATCCAGCCGGTTCACAGGGCATTTATTTTCAGGGCTGCATGGTGTGGCGTTACCACCCGGACACACGTGCGTATGAGATTTTTGCCGAAGGCAGCGGCAACACCTTTGGTCTCGAAGTCGATGCACAGGGACGCATTTTCTCCGGGCACAACGGAGGCAACACACGAGGGTGGCATTACGTGCAGGGCGCGTATTTTCTCGTTCAAGGGGTTGATCCCGGCAAGTTCGGCCCGCCGCGCAGTCCCTACACCTTTGGCGAACTGCCAATGATGAAATCGCTGAACCCGGTGCCGCGCTTCACGCATTTCGGCGCGATGGTCGAGGGCAGCGCCATGCCGTCGCGTTATCAGGGGATGTTGTTCGGCGTGGACCCGCTGCACAACACGGTCATCGCCAGTGAACGCCGGGTGCTCGGGGCGAGCTTCGAGACGGTGGATGTCAGCGGCGTGGCCACCAACACGGATGTGGCGTTCAGGCCGGTCTATATCGCCAATGCCCCGGACGGCTCAATGTATGTGGCGGACATGTATGAGTTCTACATCGCGCACGGGCAGCATTATCAGAGCCAGATCGATCCCACCACGGGCCGCATCTACCGCCTGCGCGGCAAGGACCAGCCGCTGGAGAAGGATCTGAACCTCGCCGCCAAAAGCACGGACCAGTTGATCGCGTTGCTGTCGCACCCCAACAAGTGGCACCGGCACACGGCGGTGCGCGTGCTGGCGGAACGCAGGGATCGCGCCGCGGTGTCCAAGCTGAAACGCCTCATCCAACGTGATCCGGGCGTGGGCGCCCTGTGCGGACTCTGGGCCTTGCATCAACTGGGCGGTTTGGATGAATCCACGGCCCTGCAAACGCTGAAACATCGTTACGCCCCGGTGCGCATGTGGACGGTGCGGCTGCTTGGCGATGACTTCGGGAAACATCCCGGGCTGGGCGCGCCGGCACCGTCGGAGCCGAAGGTAAAACCTTCCATGTCGGCGAAGCTGTTTGGCGCATTGATTCAGCAGGCATTGGAGGACACCGATGCCGAGGTGCGATCGCAAATCGCCGCGTCCGCACGGCGGTTGCCGGTCAACCAGGGGCTGGCGCTGGCGGCGGCATTGCTCACGCACGACGAGGATTTGAACGACCCTTACGTGCCGTTGATGATCTGGTGGGTGCTGGAGTCCAACGTCAGCGCGCATGCGAAGGAGGTGCTCGCGCTGCTGGAAGGCGCGTCTTTGTGGGACCGCCGCATGGTGTTCGAGCACACGCTGCCGCGCCTGATGAAACGATTCGCGCTGGAAGGGCGGCGTTCGGACCTGCTACACTGCGCGCAACTGCTGCGCATGGCGCCGTCGGAGAAGCATGCCGCGCAGTTGATGAAGGGATTTGAGGAGGCGTTTCGCGGACGCGCCGTGGTCGGCATCCCGGACGAACTGCTCAAGGCAATGGCCGATGCCGGCCAGTCGCCATTGATCCTGCGTGTGCGGCAGGGGGAGGAGGCGGCCATCAAGGAAGCCCTCGCACTGGTCCAGAATGTGAAGGCCAGGTCCGAGGACCGGCTGCTGTATGTCCGCGCCTTTGGCGAAGTGCGGCAGGCTGCTGCCGTGCCGGTGCTGCTTTCGCTGGCAGGCAATGAGAAAAGTCCGGAACTGCGCAGCGCCGCACTCGCGTCTCTGGCCGCCTATGAGGATGAAGGCATCGGTGCGGGCGTGGCCGGCATGCTCAAGGCCATGCCGCTGGAGGTGCAACGTGCGGCACTGACTTTGTTGGTAAGCCGCCCGACGTGGAGCAGGGCTTTGCTGGAGGCTTTGCAGTCCAACGCCTTCAAGGCATCGCAGATTCCGGTGAACATCGCGCAGCAGCTCCGCGCGAGCCGTGATCTGGAAGTGCGTGCGCAGGCGGCCAGATTGCTGCCGGAAACGGCGCCCATGACCACCGACGCGCAGAAACTCATGGCGCGGGTGGAGGCCACGTTGAAGGCGGCGCCAGGCAATCCTTATGCAGGCGAGCCGTTGTTCATGGAACGTTGCGGCGTATGCCACAAGCTGTTTTTCAAGGGCGGCAACATCGGGCCCGACCTGACGCCGTATCAGCGCGACAACCTCGGGACCATGCTGCTCAGCATCGTGAACCCGAACGCCGAGATCCGCGAAGGGTTCCAGTTCTATCAGGTGGAGACCCAGGACGGCCGCAGCCTGGCGGGATTCCTGACGGACCGTGACACGCAGGTGACCGTGCTGCGTGGGCTGGACGGACAGGATGTGGTGTTGCGCCAGTCCGAGGTGCAGAGCCTTGAGCCTGCGGGAAAAAGCCTGATGCCCGAGGGGTTGCTGGATGGACTGAGCGACGAGGGCCTGCGCGACCTGTTCGCCTACCTGAGAATTTCACAGCCGATTACGAGGTGAGTCTACACCAGCAGTTTCAAGCCTCGGCCTAAAGACTCCCCAAGCTTGTGGACAACCTCTTGAGGCACGACAGTTAGGCGTCATGTGGAATCCTCTTCGAAGCTGCTCTAACCCGACTTCCGCTACTCAAGCAGTGATCTGACTTTTTTTGGTGGGTTGGTCTGTG
>CAYQCZ010000508.1:0-3339 GCA_964415955.1 uncultured Verrucomicrobiota bacterium
CTTCCAAAACACGTCCATGCGAAATCCCCTGTAAAACAGGCTTCCGGGCTCATTTTTGTTTCTTAAGAAACTGTCGGCCCACCCAGCATTCACAAGTCCGTTAAGGAATCGCCTTCTCAACTCCGCCGCTCCATCAGCTCGCATCGCCCCGGGGGATGAAGGGGGATCCGAGGGCTATAGGTGCCGCTCCACCCAGCTCATGAAAAGAACGAACACGATCGCGTGCGCCGCGGTCAGGGGCAGAATGGTGCGGTAACGGAGAAAGTAATGGGCGCAGAGGAAGCCCATTGGCATCGTGATGAGAGCCTGCACAGGGAATTGCGATCCTTGGATGCGAACCGGTGACCAGAAATGGGCAAGGCCGAACAGGAGTCCGAGCACCAGCGGAAGCCGCCACAGCCCTCGGAAAAAGGGCAGTTTCGCGAGACTGACCAGACCGACCGAACACAGGAAGAACTGTTGAGGAAAAGCGCCCACGACGTAGTTGATCGCACGGAACACGTAGGAAGGCGCGAAGGACAATGTGCCGGATAATGCATAGCCAACTGCGCCGAGCGCGCCGGCGGCGAAGAGTATCATCATAAAGATGCCGGCTGCCGCGCCCCGTGTAATTGGCGTGGTGATCCCCCACTCGTCGAGTTTCTCTGGGTCTCTGCGCCCACGGTAGATGATATACCCGACGCAAAGCACACACGGGAGCGTGGACGTTGATGGTCCCGCACCCCACTTGGGCATGGAAAGCGCAAGCGCCTTCACTACTGCGAAGATGAGTCCAATGATAACCGCGGCGGCCAAGTCCAATTTGTCGATTGGCCGAGCAACCTGAGATTGCTCTTTACTAGAATCCTGTAGTGTTGCCCTGGAAGTTGGACAACTTTGATTGTTATTCAGGCTGCCAGTTTGCATGGGCCCAGACCTCATGACTGATGAGCGTTGGCAACCGGCACAGGTTTGAGGTTGAGTGGAGAGGCGTGGTTGTCGTTCATTTTAGCGCGGGCTTCCCGGGTGTGCCCATCCGCAAGAACGTCCCCGCACGCGCCAGGGCATGCGATCTGATTCAATGACTGAATGCGAGCAGACAACCACAGCATGAATTCCATTACACTCCACCTCGGTCTTGATGTCCACTTGGACTCTCCAGTTTGCCTTGCGATCAAATGTGAAGACGGCCGCGCAATACGAGTGCGGCGTTCGCCGGGGTGCCCGCCCCGCCAGCGGAAAGTTGTGACAGGATGTGGATTTGGGGACGAGGAGGAGGAGGAGGGCGTTGCCGATTCAGGCTTTCAGCAGTTTTGAAACATGTCCCCAAATGGCCTGGGCGACGGTTTCACGGTCCTGCGAGGCGTCGATGACCTTGACGCGGGCAGGTTCCTGCCGGGCAATGGCATCAAAGCCTTCCTCCACTTTCTCGAAGAATGTGCGGTCGGCCTCCTCCATGCGATCCCTGACCGCGGGTGCGGTTCCCTCGCGGGACAGGCGTCGCGCTTCACTCACGTCCAGCGGCACACGGAGCAGAAGGGTCAGATCCGGGCGTGTGTCGCCCACGGCGAAGCGGGTGATCTCGCCCGTGTCACCGATGTGCAGGCCGCGTCCGAAGCCCTGATACGCGGTGGTGGAATCGTAAAAGCGGTCGCACAGGACGATCTTTCCCTGGAGAAGGGCAGGCCGGATGACTTCGCGGACAAGCTGGGCGCGGCTGGCGCTCATGAGGAGCAATTCCGCCTCCGGGGTCATGGCGTGGTTGGCGTCGCTGTGCTTGAGCAGGTGGCGGATTTCCTCGCCGATGGGTGTGCCACCGGGTTCCCGCAGGGTGAGGACGTCATGTCCGGCGGCGCGCAGGTGGTCTGCCAGCAGGTGGATTTGGGTGGATTTGCCCGCGCCTTCGGTGCCCTCAAACGTGATGAAGCGGCCCGGGGTCATTTCAACACGGGCGCGGGTGGCAGCGGAGGGGCGGGAGTGGCGGGCTTCTTTGTATATTCGGCGGCGGGCTTGTTGGGGAACCGCACCAGC
The DNA here is from genome assembly GCA_964415955.1 of uncultured Verrucomicrobiota bacterium. GTDB lineage: Bacteria > Verrucomicrobiota > Verrucomicrobiia > Limisphaerales > CAYQCZ01 > CAYQCZ01. Next base: position 2,011 of record CAYQCZ010000508.1, read on the forward strand.
AAATAATCCACAAGCGATTTGACCTGCGCATCGTCGAGCGGGCCATGATCGGCCTTGTTGGAGAAAGCGGCCATGAGCGTGCCGGGTTTGCCATCGGCCACGGCCTTGAACCAGTCCTCGCGGCTGAACGGTCGATCGAGGTGCGCGAGGTCGGGCACCATGGAGGCGCGGTGGGCGGCTTCGTGGCAGATGGCGCACACGCCGTAGTAAAGGGCCTGGCCGGTTTTGCCCTTGGCGGGCTCGGCATGACAGCTGGCGCAGTCGCCCTTGAAGATGGCCTGGCGGTCGGCCATGGCGGTGTGGATGTTGCGGACGCGGGATTCAAAGTTGTTCATCCCGGTGGGAGAATTGGTCTGCTCCGGCAGGTTGATGTGCAGTTGAAGGACTTTGAAACCGGCGGTGGAATTGACCAGCGCGTTCTTGACCAGTTTGCCGTATTTGCCACGGACATCGACATCCAGCTTGAGGGTGTCATGCGCGCCGGGTTTCAGGGTCCATGGGTTCGCAGGCAGTTTGACCACAGTGCAGCCGCAGGAAGGCTGGATCTTGGTGATGGTCACCGGTTCCTTGGAGACATTGGTGACCATGAAACTGAACACCACGCTGGTCTCGCCGTTGGTGAGGTCGGCCGTCCTGGACTCGGCATCCCACACGAGCGCAGGCGGGCCCATGCGGATCGTGGGCACTGGCGGGGCGGGTGGTTCATCGGCCAGCAGGGCACAGACCAGCCCCAGCACGGCAAGCGTGGCTCCACTGCATTTCCAAGCATTCATCGTGGGTTAGACTAGCATGTTCGGCGGCGGTGACAATGCGCTTCAAAGCTTTTTGAGCTTCGGCCCCTTGGGGGTGTCCTCCACCGCCCAGCCTTTTGCCTTCAACTCATCGCGGATGGCATCGGCGCGTTTGAAGTCCTTCGCTTTCTTGGCTGTTTGGCGTTGTTCCATAAGGTCGGCAATTTCTCGCGGAATCTCAATTTCTCCGGGGACTTGGATGCCAAAGACTGCCGCGATGGTGCGCCAAGTGAACAAGCTTGAGGACGCTTCTTGTGCTGTCATTTGCGAGGCCGCCATTCTTCGATTTTGCTCGCGCACCCAATCGAAAACAATGGCCCAAGCAGCAGACACATTGAGATCGTCATCAAGAGCGGCTTCAAATTTTTTGATCAATTCGTTGTCAGGGTTGCCAATGACTGGGCCGGCCAGTTCCTTCAACTTGCCGAGACATTCATCGATGCGCGCCAGTGCGGTGCGGGCGCCGTTGAGACCTTCGATGGTGAAATTGAACTGCTCGCGGTAATGCGCACTGAGCATCAACTGGCGGATTTCACGT
>CAYQCZ010000509.1:0-3308 GCA_964415955.1 uncultured Verrucomicrobiota bacterium
AAAAACTCTTCTGCTGGTAACCCAGCAAATTGCCGACAGCGACAAAACGGCGTGCGCCCTCACCAGCTCCCTTGGCGGCCTGGACGGAGGAGCCGCTGCCCACCGCGCCTGCCGCCAGCGATGGCAGCCACGGGAGAGCGAGCGACGCACCCAATGATCGGAGCACAAACCGGCGGCGGGAAAGAGATGGCTTCAAGGTCATGGTATTAAGATTCATCGGACGTGGCGTTTTGTCACGCATTCAATGCAACCGACCTGCTCACTCTTCATGCTCGCGGCATTTCCGTCGTTCCACTCCGGGCGGCGGCTTGATCCGCAGGATGAAGCGTCAAGACAAGGTCTTTGAGGGAGGGCCCCCGGCCATCACGGGCCCCGGCATCCCCCAATCCTGGTGAGCGTGGATTGTTCCGAATTTGCCCGGGCCGGTCCTCTGAAACAAACTGCCCTTGCCTGACGCGACATCATGCCGACGCCCGTGCCAGCCGCAGGTGACTGAAATTCATGCTGATCACGACGAATGACGGACTGTTCTGCCCTGCCGGATCGTTTCATATCGATCCTTGGCGTGGTGTGGACCGGGCGTTGATCACCCACGCGCATGCCGATCACGCGCGGACGGGCTCGAAGCACTACCTTTGCGCAAAGCCGTGCGTCGGCGTGCTGCGCGAACGGCTTGGCAGCAAGACTTCGATTGAGGGCATTCCCTACGGTGAGCGCCGTGTCATCAACGGCGTAACTGTCTCGTTTCATCCAGCGGGACATCTTCTTGGTTCCGCACAAATCCGCGTCGAACATCGTGGCGAAGTCTGGGTGGTCAGTGGCGACTACAAGACGCAGCCCGATCCAACGTGCGCGAGGTTCGAGCCGGTGAAGTGCGATACCTTCGTGACGGAATCGACCTTTGGCCTGCCGGTCTATCGCTGGCCCGATCCGGCGGATGTCATCCGCGAAATGCACGAATGGTGGTCCGCCAACCAGGCGGCCGGGCGGACGTCGATCGTGTTCGCCTACTCACTTGGCAAGGCCCAGCGCATCCTTGCGCAGCTGGATGGACAGACCGGCCCGATCCTCGTCCATTCCGCGGTTGCCGGTTTGCTGCCGCACTACGAAATGGAAGGCATGCGGTTTCCCCCGAATGAATTGGCGACGAAGGACAATCTCCGGACCACAGCGGGCAGGGCGATGGTAATCGCGCCGCCCGCAGCCGATGATTCGACGTTGATTCGTGCGGCAGGCGAAGCTGCCACCGCGTTTGCCTCCGGCTGGATGGCCGTGCGTGGAGCACGTCGCTGGCGCGCGGCGGATCGCGGTTTTGTCCTGTCCGATCACGCGGACTGGAACGGCTTGAACGAGGCCATCGCTGCGACTGGTGCGCACCGCGTGCTTGTGACACATGGTTGCACCAGGCCGCTTGTCCGCTGGTTGCGCGAGCGCGGTCTCGAAGCGGATGAACTGGCGACCCAGTTCCAAGGCGGGGGGGATCACGCATGAACCGCTTCGCCCAGTTGTTCCGTGAAACCGACACGACGACCCGCACCTCGGAGAAGGTCAGTGCGTTGGAGCGCTACTTTCGCGAAGCGTCACCGGCGGACGCAGCCTGGGCCCTGCATTTTCTGCTCGGCCGCCGTGGGCGCCGGCCAGTCAGGACATCGCAACTGCGGCAGTGGACGGCCGCCGCGACCGGTCTTCCCCTCTGGCTGGTCGAGGAATCCTACGAGGCGGTGGGCGATCTGGCAGAGACCATCGCGCTGCTCTGGGAGGCGGCATCGCCAGCCAAGGCCGGCTCGGATCAATGCAGGCCAGGCCTTGCGCAGTTGATCGAAGAACGCCTGCAACCATTGGCCGGGCAATCAGAACCGCAGCAGTATGAGACGCTCACGAAAACGCTGGGCGAACTCGATCACACCGGACGATATCTTTTCCTCAAGCTGCTGACCGGCGGTTTTCGCATGGGTGTGTCGCGGACGTTGGTCGTGCGCGGTCTCGCCGCCGCAGCGGGTCTCGATCGCGCGGTCATGGAGCATCGACTGCTTGGCAGGTGGCGGCCGACGGCCGCTGATTTTCGGCTCCTCCTGGAGGCGGACACCGATGGCAGCGATCCAGCGCAGCCGTATCCGTTCCATCTCGCGTCGCCGATGGAGCAGAACGCCGAACCCATCACCGACACAACCGGCTGGCAGATCGAATGGAAGTGGGATGGCATCCGCGCCCAGCTCATCCGGCGGGCATGGCAGACGATCTTGTGGTCGCGCGGCGGGGAGGTGATCACGCCCGGCCATCCCGAGATCAGCGAGGCGGCGGAGGTGCTGCCGGACGGAACGGTGCTTGATGGCGAACTGGTCGCGTGGCGCGACGACGCTCCGCTGTCGTTCAACCAACTGCAGAAACGCCTCGGACGGAAGAAGGTTTCGGCAAAGATGCGTCATTCGGTGCCGGTGGTGTTCATGGTTTACGATTTGTTGGAGCGAGCTGGAAAGGATGTGCGCAGGGAACCGTTGTCGCAGCGGCGCGCGTGGTTGGAGGAATTGGTAGCCATTGCCCGGGAGACAACACGGACGCTCACGCCGGTTGAGAAGGAAGTGGTGCAGGGCGAGCTGTTTCCGGCTGTTGAAGCAGAAGCGACCGAACCGGCTCAGTTTCCCATCCGGGTCTCGCCCGCACTTCACGCTTCGACAATGGACGAGCTTGCCACGCGCCGCAGTGAAGCCCGCGCGCGCGGGGCCGAAGGGTTGATGCTCAAGCGGCTTGATTCGCCCTATGGTGTCGGACGCGAACGCGGGGCCTGGTGGAAGTGGAAGGTTGATCCCTACACCATTGATGCCGTGATGATCGCCGCGCAGCCGGGCCACGGCAAACGCGCCGGACTGTTCACCGATTACACCTTCGGCATCTGGCACGGTGATGAACTGGTGTCACTTGCAAGGGCGTATTCAGGACTCAAGGCGGATGAAATACAGGCAGTGGATCAATGGGTGCGCGCGAACACCACCGGTCGCCATGGCCCCGTGCGCACTGTGAAGCCGGAACTGGTCTTCGAGCTTGCCTTCGAGGGCGTTCAGGAGTCGTCCCGGCACAAGAGCGGATACGCGCTGCGATTTCCGCGCATTATCCGCTGGCGCAAGGACAAACCACCCAGGGAAGCGGACCGCCTGGAATCGTTGCAGGCAATGTTGAAGGCTTGAACCGGGCAATGGCCGACCATCGCAACAGCCGGCCTCAAGCATCAAATGCCTTCCTCAGCATGGCGATGCTCTTGGGCACCGCAATGTCGGGGTCTTCTTTGCCCTCCATTTCCAGCGCCACAAATC
>CAYQCZ010000510.1:0-3308 GCA_964415955.1 uncultured Verrucomicrobiota bacterium
ACACATCACCTCCAGGTGAAGACTGCCCCCTTTCATGAACAGCTCACACTGGTGCAGCGCGACCGCCACGCCGCCTGGTTCGCCAACGAGGAGGGCGTCCGCGTGCTCCTGTGCTCCGAGATCGGAAGCGAGGGCCGTAATTTTCAGTTCGCCCGGCACTTGGTGTTGTTTGATCTGCCATTGAATCCTGAACTGCTGGAGCAGCGCATTGGCCGGCTGGATCGCATCGGCCAGAAACACGACATCCAGATTCACGTGCCGTTTCTGGAGGGCAGCCCACAGGAGGTTCTAAGCCGCTGGTATCACGACGGACTGAATGCGTTTGAAAGCCATCTGGAAGGCGGCCACGAACTGCTGCGGCAGTTTGGCAGACAGTTGCACGATCTGGCGCTGGAGTTTCCGGAAGCAGAGCCGCAGGAGGCCGGAAACGAATTGGAGGATCTGATCGCCCGGACGCGCGACGCACGTCATGCCTTGCGGCTCAAACTGGAACAGGGGCGCGACCGGCTGCTGGAGATGAACTCCTTTCGCAGGCACGTGGCGGAGCAGCTGTTGCAACAAGTGCGCAAGGCCGATGCGGGTGCCTTGCTGTCAGAATACATGCTGGATGTCTTCGAGCATTATGGCGTGCACGCCGAGGAACTGGCACCGCGCACGTATCATCTCAACGCAGCGGGAGTCACCACCGATGCGTTTCCTTCGATTCCGGCGGATGGGTTGTTCGCCACCTTTGATCGCCAAAGGGCTGTGACGAGGGACGATGTCGCCCTGCTGACGTGGGATCATCCGATGGTCGCAGGAGCCATGGAGCTGATCCTTGGCAGCGAGAAAGGCAATTGCGCTTACTCCTGGTGGCCGTCGGAAGAGCGCATCCTGCTGCTTGAAGGAATCTTCACCCTCGAGGCCGTCGGCCTTTCCAGACTGCATCTCGACCGATTCCTGCCACCCACGCCGCTGCGCGTCGTTGTGAATCACAAACCCGCCGACGCAACCAGCCAGCACCCCGAACATCTCTTCGGACAGGTGCTGAAAAAGGAACGCCCCCCTGCCCTGCTGGATGATCATGCGATCACCGGCAAGGTGCTTCCACGCATGATCGAGAGCGCCCGGATGACCGCTGACAGTCTCGCAAAGGACATCATCGAAGCGGGCTCGGCCATGGCCACGCAGGTCATCGGGCGGGAAGTGGAACGGCTGACACGTCTTCAAAAGGTAAACCGACACATCCGATCTGCGGAGATCACCTCGGCCGAAGGGCATCTCAGGGACATTCAAACGGCCATCCTTGGTGCCCGCCTTCGAATGGATGCGTGCCGGCTGATCTGGAAAGGGCCGGGGTGATGGGAATTGATCTTTGCGCAGATGCCGTCGTCCGCCGTCCTCGTGCATGAAACACGATGCATGTTCATCAATGCGTCCAAGAGCAAAATCATGCACTGCAACAAACCCGGTCATGTCCAAATTGAAATTGGCAAATGGGGTAAAATGGGTATTTTTCACCCATGTTGACTGTAACATCAACCGAAGGGGTGAATTCATTTCACAAACTGTTGGAGCGCGTGGAGCGCGGAGAGACGATCCGGATAGTAAAGCACGGACGGGCAAGAGCGCGCCTGGTGCCGGACTGTGATTTCATGTCCGGTGACGAATTTCGGAGAGTGTTCAAGAACTACAAGGCCACCGCAGCGGACAAAGCGGCAGCGGATGCCATCGAGGAGACGATACGGGAAATGGACGCTGAAGATGAAATGGCTCATTGATTCGGACGTGTTCATCGAGGGACAACGCGGCAACAAGGCTTTTGATCGTTGGCGGGAGATTGAGGGTGAGTTTGCCACGGCGGACATCATTCGCGCTGAATTCCTGGTTGGAGTTCATGCGGCGGGAAGGGCGGAAACCCGACAGAAGGGAGAATGGTTTTACCGAGAGTTTGTTGCCAGGGTGCCTTCCTTCAGCAATGAAGGATCGGATTACGAACTGGCGGCCAGACTGGCTGGAGAGGCGCGCCGTGACAACAGAGGCAAACCGAGCCTTGCAGATGCCCTTCTCGGAGTAATTGCGCTGCGGACCGGAGCAACTGTCGCAACCAAAAACCTGAAGGATTTCAAGGCGATGGGAATCCCGGCACAAAACCCGCTGGAAAGCACGACTGCCAAACCCGCCACCTGAAACGAGGCACCCGGTTCCCATCCAATACGAGCTTGGCATTTGCGGAGGCATCCAGGCTCCGCGCGTTTCAATCCCAGACACCCCGGACTGGACAGTTTATGGCCCACCGCTAACCTCGCGCGCGATGTCCGAGCCTCAAACCAGTCCGGCGCCGCTGCCCGCTTCGAAGGGAACCGTGTTCCTGCGACGTCTCACGAGCTTCGTGATCCTGTGGTCGATCGTGCTCGGTGCGCTGTTCTCCGGCAACGAACTGGTTTCCAACGGGCTGTTCCTGCTCTGCATGATCACCCTGGCAGCACTTGGCTTGATGGAATTCTACGATCTGGTCGAGAAGCGCGGACTGAAGTGCTACCGGGAATGGGGGGTCTTTGGTGGCATTCTGCTGATGGGCAGCACGTTCATTTACCTGGTGGCAGGCCTTGGCGTGGACGCACGCACGGCACCGGCCAAGGCCGCTGATTTCGAGACCGCGATCCTCGTGATCTTCGTTCTGGGCCTGTGCGTCCGCCAGTTTCTGGCAAAGTCCAATGCGAACGGCATCGAAACCATCTCCATGACGCTTTTCGGCCTGATGTATGTGCCGTGGCTGCTGAACTTCATCCAGATGATCAACTACTTCCCCCGGGCCAATGGCACGCTCTACATGCTCTATTTCATCCTTGTCACCAAGTTCAGCGATGTGGGCGCCTATTGCGTGGGATCGCTCATCGGAAAACACAAAATGATTCCCCGCATCAGCCCGGGGAAGACCTGGGAGGGCTTTGCGGGAGCCGTGGTGATTTCAACTGGCGCCAGCATGCTGTTCGCCCATCTGGCGGGAAACAAACTCGCGGGCATGAACCTCTTTCACGCCGCGGTTCTTGGAGTCATCCTCAGCATCGGCGCCGTCATTGGTGACCTGATTGAATCCCTGTTCAAGCGCGAGGCCGGCGTGAAGGACTCCGGCAAATACCTGCCCGGCATCGGCGGCATTCTCGATCTTCTGGACAGCCTGCTGTTCAACGCGCCGCTGATGTATTTGTATTTGAGACACATCCTGACCCACTGATGAAGAACGTCGTCCTCCTTGGAAGCACCGGCTCGATTGGCACCAGCACCATCAAGGTGGCCGAGGACCTGCCGGATCACATCCGCCTCAT
>CAYQCZ010000511.1:0-3297 GCA_964415955.1 uncultured Verrucomicrobiota bacterium
CATGCTCGGCTCGGTCAGACCATGGGAGTGCATCCTCCATCACGAGCTGCTGAGTCAGGGGATCGTCCTACCCCCGAGAAAGAAAAGTGAGAAACGCCCGCACGTCGGAGCGTATGTCAAAGACCCAGATCCACAGGCTTTCGAATGGGTTCTGTGCGATTTGCGCCTCCTTGTGGTCATTCCAAGTTGAGCGTCTCAGTGCGGGTCGAACAGATCGCCCTGTTGCAGCTTCATTGGCGCAAAAGTGCGGCGGTGAATCGGGCAGGGGCCGTGTCGCGCGATGGCCTCCAGATGGGCTGCCGTGCCATAACCCTTGGGCTCGCGAAATCCATACTCGGGCCATTGCAGGTCGTGTTCCAGCATTTGCCGGTCGCGCGTGACCTTGGCCAGCACGCTGGCGGCGGCGATGGAGTAGCTGAGGGAGTCCCCTTTCACCAGGGCGGTCTGCGGGAAGGGCAGGGAACGCACTGGGCGTCCATCCACCAGCACGTGGTTGGGGGCGGGGGAAAGCTGCCGCAAGGCCTCTGCCATGGCTTGATGCGTGGCCTGCAGGATGTTGATCCGGTCGATGACCGGTGCCTCCACGCACGCGATGCCGAAAAGGATGCCACTGGTTGCGTGGATCATTTCAAAGAATGCCTCGCGCTTTGCCCCGGTCAACTGCTTGGAATCGTTGAGGCCGCGCCACGCCTCGGGCATGCCTTCGTGAACCCACTGCATGGGCAGCATGACGGCGGCGGCGACCACCGGCCCGGCCAGCGGGCCGCGTCCGGCTTCATCGACTCCTGCCACCAGTTCCACACCGGACTGCAACAGTTGCCGCTCGTGATGGAAGCGGTTGATGTCACTGCGGGTCATGGGTTGCACGGACATGCCGATGGTCTTGGGCTGGCGGGGCGGCGATTGCAAATGCAAAAAGGCGAGGCTTTGCGGGCCTCGCCTTTGTGTCGAAATGATGTGCCGGTTACTTCGCGGCGGCCTGGCGGCTCTTTTCCTTGACCGCCATGGCGCTCTTGCCGATGCGGTTGCGGAGGTAGGTGAGCTTGGCGCGGCGGACGGAACCATGGCGCTCGACTTCGACCTTTTCCACGCGGGGTGAATTGACGGGGAAGATGCGCTCGACACCCTCGCCGAAGCTGATGCGGCGCACGGTGAAGGTCTCGTTGGTGCCGTGACCGCGTTTGCCGATCACGATGCCCGCGAACACCTGGATGCGCTCCTTGTCGCCTTCCACGACCTTGGTGTGCACACGCACGGAGTCGCCCACGTTGAACTTGAGCTTCTCCTTGCGGAGGCTGTCCGATTCAATTTTATCAAGCAGTGCCTGGTTCATAGTTCAGTTTCATGTTTGCCCGGGGCGTGCTGCCCTGTGGGCTTGTTGTCCAACAAATCCGGCCGTCGTTCCAATGTCCGCTGCCGCGCAGTTTGTTTGCGCCATTTTTCGATCTCTGCATGGTTTCCGGAGAGGAGCACATCCGGCACCTTCATGCCCCGAAACTCTGCGGGCCGCGTGTATTGCGGATACTCGATCAGCCCCTGGCTGAAGGATTCGTCCGCCGCGCTCTGCTCGTCGCCCAATGCACCCGGCAGCAGCCTTGTGATGGTGTCGATCACCACCATGGCCGGCAGCGCGCCGTTGGTCAGGACGTAGTCTCCGATCGAGATTTCGTCGTCCACCAGCGTGTCGATCACCCGCTGGTCCACACCTTCGTAACTGCCGCAGATGACAAGCAAATGCTCCTCCACGGCCAGTTCCCGCGCCAGGGACTGGTTGAACACCCTCCCTGCCGGTGACATCAGCAGCACGCGGGTCTTCTCACCCGCCAGCGCTTCCACAGCTTCAAAGATCGGTTCCGGCTTCAACAACATCCCCGGCCCGCCGCCGAAAGGCTTGTCATCCACCGTGCGGTGACGGTCGTGCGTCCAGTCCCGCAGATTCCTGACCTGCAAATCCAGCAACCCGGCCTTTCGCGCCCGGTTGACGATGCTCTCATCCAGCGGCCCGGCAAACATGCCGGGAAACAGGGTGAGGACATCGATTTTCATCTGGCCCCGTGACGTGTGGGCCCCGGCCGTTCCGCTCAGGAGGCGGCCTGCTCCTCCACGATCTCCACCGTGCAACGCTGCCCCTTGCGCGCCGCGCCGACCTGCGCCAGCGACCGGATCGCATGGATGGTCGTGCCCTGCCGGCCGATGATCTTGCCGGTGTCCATCGGGTGGACGCGCAGTTCGTAAATGGTCTGGCCTCCGTGCTCCACGGGTGTCACCTGGACGGCGTCAGGCCGTTCCACCAGTCCCTTCACCACGTATTCGACAAAGGCCTGCATGGCATCGCGCTCAGGCCTTGGGGGCCGCCTTGCGCGCCTTGCGCACAAAGCTCGCCACGGTTTCGCTGGGCTGCGCGCCCTTGGACATCCAATACTCGGCGCGGTCCAGCTTGAGGTTGAAATTGGTTCCGGTCTGGATCGGATTGTAGGTGCCGATCTCCTCGATGAAACGGCCGTCCCGCTTGCTGCGGGAATCCGTCACGACGATGCGATACACCGGGGCATTCTTCGTGCCCACGCGTTTCAAACGAATTTTGACTGACATAATCTGGTTTCCGGCCCCTGCGCACCGTGCGTGTGGCCTGTTTTTCCAAAAAGGACGGCGAGACTAGACACGTGCCCCACGGGTTGGCAAGCGCCGTTTTAAGTGTTTTTCCAGCGGCAGGACCTTCAGCATGTCCGCCCGCCCCCGGCTCTTTTCCGCCGTGAACAGCCCGTCCGCCCTGTTCACGCCGATGCCCTACTCGAAATCATAGACCACGACCTTTTTGCACACCCGCTTGAAGATCTTCTCCACAAACTCGATGTGCAGTGGGTGGATCTGGTAGTCGTCCTGCGCCTTCTTGTCCGCGAAGCTGATGTTCAGCGCCACCTGATAGGTCTGGTCCACCACCGGGCGGTGGCTCGGGGCCATCCTGCCGATGTGGAAATGCACCGTGCCGGGGATCGGCTTCAGATACTTGTTCGCGCCCTCGATCAATTCATCCGCCGCCTGGGGCATGTCCGGGTGCGTCCAGAAAATCACAACGTGGGAAAACATAACGTGTCAGGATTCAGGTGTGTGTTCTTGCCGTCAAACCAAGGCCGGGAGAGTGCGGTCATGCATCGGCCTTGTCCACAAAGTTTCAAGGGCGATGCTGTCCAGCGATGGCGCATCCACTGGCGCGCATCCTGTGGCACCTGCTCAAGTTCAGGGAGGCGTTTGGTCCGCCGGTGTTTGCCAGGGAGGAGGAGAGGATGAAACGAAAGA
>CAYQCZ010000512.1:0-3292 GCA_964415955.1 uncultured Verrucomicrobiota bacterium
TCGCTTCGTCCACCGTCATTCCGCAGATGGGGTCTTTGGCCATATCGGGGATTAGCTGGCAATGTGACAACCGCAATTCCCACGGAACGACTAATCAGTCACCCGCCGCCTCCGCCATGATTTGAACAATCGTGGCCGCCAAAGAGAATGCCAAGGATGGGCGAAACAAGCCTGAGCGGCGTAAGAGTACGCTCTGCGTTCAGCGTCCCCGCCTGTTCCAGTAGAAGCCGCCGCCGCCGAACAAGAGCACCAAAACTACGATGATTAGGATAGTCGACATAGTTGCACGCTATGGCTGGCAATGATTTCGCGCAATGGGGTGCCCCCCCCAGGAGACTTCTCCAAATGTGGCGGAATGCTGGCGTCGGCTCGGGCATGGATGGTGGACCGGACCGGGCAACGAGCGGAGGGCGGCGTTCACGCCGCTTCACCACCCAAAACAAATTCGGGAAGCTAGCATGTGAAACGGACGCACTGCTCGGTTCGGTTCGGACACTGAAGCGGATGGAACGCCGCGCTCCGGCTGCCACTCAACTGAATCGTTCCGGATCAAGGGAGACCAGGCGAAGGCTTTCCAATCAGGCCAGGACTTCGCCTGCGGGGACGGCGGCGCTTGCAGGGGCGAGCAGTCGCAGCACTTCGTCCTGAGTGAGCGTCTCCCGGTCGAGCAACGCCCTGGCAAGCTTCTCTGTATTGCCCTTGTGCGTCTGGATGAGTTCATGCGCCCGGCGGTCGGCGGTTTCGAGCAGGCAGTTGATCTCAGTTTCAGCATCGTGCTGTTCGGGCTCGTAGTAGAGTTTCTCACCCATGCCCCATTCGTGGATCATCTTGCGAGCAATCTTGCGCGCGACATCGAGGTCGCCGGACGCGCCGTTAGTGGTCCCGCCGTAAAAAGCTTTTTCAGCCGCCCGCCCGCCCATCAGCACGAGCAATTCTTCCAGTAGAAACTGCTTGCTTTGGAGGTGCTGGTCTTCGTCGGGCAAAAGGGTGGTGGCTCCCAGCGCCTGTCCCCGCGGCACGATGCTGACTTTGTAAAGCGGCGGCAACAGCGGCGTTTGCAGGTGAATGATGGTGTGGCCCGCTTCATGATACGCCACCATTTCGCGCTCTTTTTGATTCAGGACCATGGATTTGCGCTCCTGGCCGTAACGGACTTTGTCGCGCGCCGCCTCGAGGTCGGTCTGCGAGATCTCTGTGGCGTTCTGCAAAGCGGAAGAAATGGCGGCCTCGTTGAGGAGGTTCGCGAGGTCCGCGCCGGACATGCCGGGAGTGGTTTGCGCAATGACGTCCAAAGCGTTCGATTCGTCGGCGATTGGTTTGCCTGCGGCGTGGGCCTGCAAAATGGCGCGGCGGCCCTTCTTGTCGGGATAGGGCACATGGACTTTGCGGTCGAAACGCCCGGGCCGCAGCAGCGCCTCATCCAGGTCTTCAGGCCGGTTGGTGGCGGCGATCACCACAATGCCCTGGCTGCTGTCGAAACCGTCCATGGCGGCGAGCAAGGCGTTGATGGTCTGCTGATGTTCGCCGTGCGTGTCGAGCTTGCGGTCCTTGCCCACGGAATCAATTTCATCAATGAAAATGATCGCCGGTTTGTTTTTGGCTGCCAGCCGGAAAAGCTGGCGCACGCGTTTGGCGCCGACACCGACGAAGACCTCGGTAAAATCACTGCCGTGCACGCTGAAGAAATGGGCATTGGCCTCACAGGCAATCGCCTTGGCCAGCATCGTTTTGCCGGTGCCGGGCGGGCCGATCAGCAGGACGCCTTTGGGCAGCCGGCCACCCAGGCGCTCGTACTTCTTTGGGTCGCGCAGGAAATCCACCACCTCGGACACTTCGCCTTTGGCTTCTTCTATCCCGGCCACGTCGTTGAAACTCACGGTCGGCCGTTTCGTGACGCGGGTATTTTTTCCACGGCCAATGTTGCGTTGATACATGACGACACCGATGACGACGACGACGATCAGCAAGTTGGAAAGGACCATGACCCATTGGCCGATGCTTCGGTCAGGTAACTCAACCTTTGCCCAAGTCTGGTCGAACAGGGTTTTTGTTTGGGCATCATCGAGGTGAGTTGTGATGAAGACTCGCTCGGACTTGCCGGACAGCTTGTGTTTGCCTTCCAGGTGGTAAATGCCGGCGTAGGGCGTTGGCCTGACGCGGCCGTCAGTGAGGGCCTTTGCCTGGACAAACTGATCCAGCTCGACGCGCGTGATTTCGCGCGATGGGGTATGGAAATACCAGATGCCGAGGAGGGTCAGGCCCGTTACGATCAAAGCGCACCCCGCCACGAGTTTGGTTTTCTTTGAAAATCTCATGCGCGGGGAATGGGTATCGCCAGTTGGCTGGCCAGCACCTGCAACGAAATGGTCAAAATGCCACGCAAGACTATCATGCTCACAAGGTAGCATGCCGGACTTGATTCTAAACGGGGATCAGCACTGATTCTGGTGTCAGTGTTGCGCCTACACGGAACAGAGGGGAGTGGGAGCGAAGCAGAAAGGTGCGAAAAGAGGGACGGCCAAACTTAAAGAGGATGACCAATTGAAAGTGATCTGTTTGATCATCTCCATGACGATTATCCATCAGCCTGCTGCGGCTTGCTGCATGATTTTGACGATCGTGTCCTCCACTTCCTGCGCCACGGCTTTCAGTTGGGGCGTGTTGAACATCGCCAGCAGCGTGGTGGGCTTCAATGTCGCCACGATGGTTTTGCCGCCTTCTTCGTAAACGGAGATCCGGCAGGGCAGTGCGGTGGACACGCTCATGTTTCATCGAGCACTTTCTTCGCCTGCTGCGGCTGACAGACCTCGAAGTTCAGACATTCACGGGCGAACTCCACGCCCTTTTTGCCATGTTTCTTTGAGGTTATGAATCTGCATGACTCCGAAATGATTGGCTTGGACGGCAGCCTGCAAAGCCACCGCAGCTTCACTCACGGTTTTCTCCGTCGATAATATCGTCCCGATGAAGGCCTCGGTCACTAAGCTCGCGGACCAGTTGCCTGCTTACTGGGAACGGCTCCAAAAGCGTTTGATCACAATGGAGCGACAAGCTGTGCGGTCTGAGAAGAAACTCCAGGCGGAAGTCACCACGGAAACTGCCCATGACAAGCCGGCGGTAGCGAAGCCTGACGCTGCCCCAAAAGCCACGGACCCGTCTCCGACCAAACCGGTGAAAGAAACCGGATCGTTGCGTTCCACGCTGGGTCAGACGTTGCAGGGCGCGGTCGCCGGTTTCACGGCGGTGGCGTTCAACGCCGCGCAGATGCTTGTCGTGCTGGTGACCGTATTCT
>CAYQCZ010000513.1:0-3292 GCA_964415955.1 uncultured Verrucomicrobiota bacterium
GCATCAGTCCGGCTGGAACTGTGCAGGCGCGGGCCTGCCGTGAAAAGCTTCGCCAGCGCCTGCTCCACAATCTCCTGCACGCCGGTGCCGGAATCCTGCCACTGCCAGCCCTGATACGCCGTCCCGTCGTAGGCAATGGTGAGGAGGATGCGGACCAACCGGTCGTCCGGCGCGGGGTCGCCGGCCTTCTGCCTGGTGCGTGCGGATTTCACGTGAACTCAACCCGGCAGGCCGCCGCCGAGGCTGTCCAGATGGCTTTGAAGGATGATGGCCGCCGCGGACTGATCCACCCTGCCCTTCTGTTTCCTGGCGTTGTGTCCCGCAGCTCTGAGAAATTTCTGCGCCTGCACCGATGTGAGCCGCTCATCCACAGTCTGGATGGGCACCGCCACGGCTGTTCGCAGTGCAGCCACAAATTCCTGCACCTTCAGCGCCGCCGGGCCGTAGCTGCCGTCCATGTTGCGTGGCATGCCCACCACCACCGCCTCCACCTGCTTTTCACGGATGAGGGTTTTCAAGCGCTCCAGAAAGTCGGCGAACGGCTCCGCCGGGATGAACTCCAGCGGGGTCGCAATCATCTTCAGTTCATCGCTGACCGCCACGCCGATGCGGACGGTTCCATGGTCAAGTGCAAGAATACGCATGTCTCAAAGTGTCTTCATGACCCCGGCCGCGGCCCGGATCGTCTGCTCAATGTCCTCCACGCTGTGCGCCGCCGAAATGAACCCGGCCTCGAACTGCGACGGGGCCAGATACACACCGGCGTCCAGCATGCCGTGGAAAAACTTCCTGAAGCGCTCCCGGTCGCTGCGCATCGCGTCGGCCAGATTCCAAACCGGCTGGTCGGTGAAATAGCCGCAGAACATCGAACCGCAGCCCTGCACCTGCAACGCGACACCGGCGGCCTTCGCAGCCGACTTCATGCCTGCGGCCAGTTGCTGCGAGCGCTCTTCCAGCAGACAGTAAGTGCCGCCGGCACGCAGCTCCTCCAAGGCGGCGATGCCGGCCGCCATTGCCAGCGGATTGCCGCTGAGCGTGCCCGCCTGATACACGGGGCCGAGCGGTGCGAGAAAATCCATGATGTCCGCGCGCCCTCCGAAGGCGCCCACAGGCAGTCCGCCGCCAATGATCTTTCCGAAACAGCTCAGGTCAGGCTTCACCCCGAACCGTTCCTGCGCACCGCCTGCGGCCAGCCGGAAACCCGTCATCACCTCGTCGAATATCAGCACCGCGCCATGTTCGGCGGTCAACTCACGCAGCGTCTGCAAATATCCGGGCCGGGGCAGATACAGTCCTGCGTTTCCTGGAACGGGCTCGATGATCACCGCCGCGATTTCCCCCTTGCTGGCTGCAAAGACCGCCTTCAAGGCATCGGCGTCATTGTAAGGCAAGACGATGGTGTGCTTCGCAAAATCCGCAGGGACACCCGCGCTGTCCGGATTGCCAAACGTCAGCGCACCCGAGCCGGCCTTGACCAGCAGATAATCCGCATGCCCGTGATAGCAGCCGTCAAACTTGATGATCTTGTCGCGCTTCGTGAATCCACGCGCAAGACGGATGGCGCTCATGCAGGCCTCGGTGCCGCTGCTGGTCATGCGCACCTTCTCCACACTCGGAACCATCTCCTTGATCAACTGCGCCATGCGCGGTTCCAGCGGATTTGGAATGCCGAAGCTGGTCCCCTGCTTGATGATCGCCGGGTGTGCATGCCCCAGAATCGCCGGACCCCATGTGCCGACATAATCGATGTAATCGTTGCCATCCACGTCCCACACCCGGGAACCCCTGGCTCGGTTCACGAAAAAGGGCTGTCCACCCACCGCACGAAACGCGCGCACCGGGGAATTCACACCGCCTGGAATATGCTTCAGGGATTCCTCGAACAGTATCTTCGATTGGGATGTCGATCTCATGCTTTCACAAGGCCTGCCCAAAAAGCCCAAGGTCCGGGCGGGTTGTCACACCCCAGGGCTTATTGCCGGACCGGTTCCAAGACTAGGTTGGGGACAACCACGCCAGCAATCTCAAAGACCTCCAGCAGCGCATGCGCCATCGGCCACCCGCCGCATGAAAGGGGCCGTCATTCAATCCGAAGCCCTCCAAAGCTGAGCCTTCGTCGCAATCCCCGGGGCTGCGCAAGCCTTTGCCACGAACGGCAGTGATGTCCGCCCTTCGGAAACGATGTCATGCAGACTTCGGACGCATCTGCGGGAACAGGATCACGTCGCGGATGCTTTCCTGCCCGAGCAACATCATGCAGAGGCGGTCAATGCCAATGCCGATGCCGCCGGCAGGAGGCATGCCGTGTTCCAGTGCCACGAGAAAATCCTCGTCCAGCTTCTGTTGCTCGCCACCCGCCTGATGCTCCAATGTTTCGCGCTGCTGGATGGGGTCGTTCTGCTCCGTGTAGCCGGGCGCGATTTCCTGGCCGTTGATGCAGCACTCGAAGACTTCGACAGTCGTGGGATCATCCGGCGAGAGCTTGGCCAGTGGCACCAATTCCTTGGGCAGGTGTGTGACAAACGTGGGCTGGATCAAGGTGGGTTCCACCAGTTTCTCAAACACGGCACCGGTGACTTCAAAATCCTCGTAGCCATCAGCGATGTCGCCAGCCAGTTTCAAATCGTCAATGGCACGGCGACGGCGCTCAGCGGGTGTCAAATCAAACCAATCATGGCCGGCAACTTCCCTGACTAAGTCTTTGTATTGCGGATGCTTCCAAGACGTTAGATCTATTGTTGGATTTTCAATTTCCAAAGTAATGCGGCGCTTAAATGACTCCAAACTGGATCGTATTTCATCACGGTAGTGTTTAATGTCTGCCATCGAAAATCTGGTTTGCCCAGGTTGGTCTGTAGTTCTCTCTGCTTTGGCGACAGCCAAAGCCAACTCCATTTTCAACATCTCTGCAATGGCCTCACGCCCGATTTCATCCACGGTTGAGTCATCGCCGATACTAGCTACCAAATCCCTGATTCGCACAAGCGAAGGCAACAGTTCATCTCGAACCGAACAATTTTCATTCTATCAGCGTGTGCTCCTTCACCTGGAGCTTCCTTCGCTTCAGCGCATAAGGCTTCGAGCAAACGAATCATTTCAGATAGGATTGCTCTTACATTTGCAGACCGATTTCTAGGAATAACGAGTGTGCCGAGCACGGATTGCGCAACATGTTTGATCAACGACTCCACCGTCTCCATCATGCTCTCGTAGTCACCAAACGCCTGATACGCCTCCAGCATGGTGAACTCGGGGTTGTGCCGCCGTGAGAGGCCTTCGTTGCGGAAGTTCT
>CAYQCZ010000514.1:0-3287 GCA_964415955.1 uncultured Verrucomicrobiota bacterium
AGTGGGCCGCGTGCGATGCACCGGGATTGTTCGGGTCGAAATTTGGCAACGTCGCCATGGCGAGAATTTCACCAGTGCCGGGGCGCACGACGATGGCCGAGGCGCTGTCAGGCGTGTGTTTCCTGCAGGTTTCAGCGAGGGCCTTTTCAACAATCTGCTGGATGTGGGCGTCGAGGGTGAGAACCACGTTCAGTCCCGGCTGCGGACCGACATTGTGCGTGCGGTAGGCCACCAACTCCCGGCGGTAGCGGTCGGTTTCCGTCAGTTTCCAGCCGGGAATGCCCTCCAGTTTCGCGTCCATGATCCGCTCGACACCGTCGGCCCCTTTCATGCCGCGGCCATCGGGGCCGTCGTTCACAAACCCCACCACATGGGCGGCCAGTGTTTCATTGGGATAGAGGCGCATCATGTCCTCCTCGGCAGTAATGGCCCGCATGCGAAGGTTGCGCAGGAAACCCCGCTGTTTCTTGGTGATGCTGGCCTCGTCGAAACCGAAGGAGGCGGCGGCCAGGTTGGTCTGGATGCACTCCCACTCGGGCAATGTCACCTTGCGCTTGAGCACGGTGTATTTGCTGAAGACGGGCTGGCCGTTGGTGTCATGGCGGATCACGCGCGGCTGAAGGCGCTCGACAATCCATTGCTCATTGGTCTTGAGCAAAGGTGCCAGCACCCGGGCCATGTGCGGTGCCAGGGGATAGATCAGCGTGGGGTCCGCACACACCGTGCGCACGGGGATCGTGGTGGCCAGCTTGTTGCCGTTGATGTCCAGGATTTCCCCGCGCGGCGGTTCGCGATGGAAGGACCGCTTTGTGTTGCTCTGGGCCTTCACCAGCAGCGCCTCATGCTGCAGGAGCTGGATGTCCACCATGCGGTATCCCAGCGCAAGGAAGGCCACCACCAGCAGGGCGGCCAGTGCGGCAAGACGTTTCGTTGGCGTGGACTTGCTCATGTTTCAATCCGCCGCCATCCACCATGTCCTGCGGCTCCTCCCAGAGTCAGGACATGGCGTGGCGGCACCGTTCAATCACTGTTCAAGGCGCTCAACCGGCCCGGGGTGTTGATTTCCGCATCGGCAGGCATCTGGATGTAAGGCTGCTCCCAAAGTCTCAACACCTGGGAGGGATGCGGCTGCACGAGCCCGAGGTCCAGCTCCCGGACACGCAGCTCGAGGTTCCGCGGCGATGTCAAATACGCGAGATGGTCGGCGGCCTGTTTGTTGTCCAGCCGCACTTTCTCAAAGTCGTTCTCCAACTGGCGTATTTCCAGGCCAAGCTCCTGTATCTGGCGTTTCTGCCAGACGAAGCCGAGGCCGGCGGCCCCCAATGAGAGGCACAACACCAGGGCAAGGATGGCGCTGCCAAAGCGGACGCCTGACTGGTTTTTTCGATTTCTGGCCATGGTCAGAGCCTTTCAAAAACGCGGAGTTGAGCGCTTCGTGCGCGCGGGTTGTCTGTCACTTCCTGCTCCCCCGGCTGGAATGCCTTGCGGGTGATGCGGCGCAGGACCGGCAGGCGGGGCGTCCGCAACTCGGGCACGTCCACCTCGCCGGCAGCCACATAATCCCGCTCCCCATCGCGGCCGAAGGTCTTGACCACCCGGTCTTCCCCCGAATGAAACGTGATCACCGCCATGCGTCCGCCGGGTTTGAGCACGGCCACCGCCGCCTCCAATCCGAGACGGAGGGAGCCCAGCTCATCGTTCACGGCCATCCTCAGGGCCTGGAACACGCGGGTGGCAGGATGGGCCCGCCGCCCCTCCCTGGGGTGCAGCCGGCTGATCAGCGCCGCAAGTTGTCCGGTTGTGTTGATTGCCGCCATCGATCGCTCTTTCTCAATTGCCCTCGCGATGCGCCGCGAGTCCCTCTCATCACCCAGTTCCCAAAAGATCGCCGCCAGCTCATCGGCGGACGCGCCGTTCACGATGTCGCGGGCCGTCACGGACTGGCGCTGGTCCATGCGCATGTCCAGCGGTGCATCCTGCTGGAAACTGAACCCGCGCCCCGCGGTGTCCAGTTGATGCGAACTCACGCCCAAATCCAGCAACACGCCATCACAACTCCCGTCGGCCACCCACTGGCGCATGTCCGAAAAATTCCCGCGTCTCAGTTCAAACCGTCCGGCAAATTCAGCCAGCTTCGCCCCGGCCTGCTCAATCGCGGCGCCATCGCGATCGCAGCCAAGCAACCATCCAGTCGGGGCGCTGCTCTTCAAGATGGCGGCCGCGTGCGAAGCCCCACCCAGCGTTCCGTCCACGTAGCGCCCCCCGTCCCTGGGCCGCAGAGCCTCCAGCACCTCCGCCACCATCACCGGCTTGTGGATGTAGGCTGCCACGTTTCATCGTCAGGACTTGAACCAACCCAGACCAAGACTCAGCAACCGTGCGGAGCATTTGTCCCAAAACCGCCCGAGGCGCGTCCCGGCAGGCGCGTCCTGTGCGGACCGTTTTGGCGCTGCTGTCTGAGCACGGGCCGGAACCACCATGAAATCCGTGTCGGAAAGATCGTTCCGCACGACGGACACATCTCCCATCTCCTGCGGAGTCCGGCCCGTGGTGTGCCGGCGACGATTCCGGTTCGTAACAGCCGTCAGTCCTGCCGGCTGTTGACGCGACACGGCGGGACTCTCCGACACCCCGCCGTGGGGGCGCTGCGGCGCGACGGTCTGAACAGGCGGCGCCCAGCCGGGACGGCCAAACGTCGGTATCACCCGCTCTGTGGCCGCCTGGAACGGTGCAGGGCCGGCCGGCTTCCGCTCCAGCGCGTCACTGACTTCCAATAATTGTCGAAAACTCATGATCAGATCAGTTTGAAGGCCTCCAACCGCAATGCGGCATCCATGGAAGCCACCTGTTCATGTCTTTGCGGATTCCAAATCTCAAAACGATCCAACAACCCCACCAGCACCACCTCATTCTCGATGCCCACGGCTTTCGCCATGGCCTCGGGGATGCAAATCCGGCCGCCCTTGTCCACGGTGACGTCAACCGAATAGGTGCCGATGAGACGGCGCAGACTTGCCGCGCCCATATCTGCCAAGGGCATCTGTTTGAGCTTTGTCGTCAGGTCATCGAAGACCTCCGGCGGCATCCCGACCAGGCAGGCTTCAGGCCATTGGGGCGTTGGCCAGAGGACGAGTATGAATTCCGAGCCCTCTTCTTCTGGACGCCATTTGGCGGGAATCTGCACACGACGCTTCGCATCGACCCCATGTCTGAAAATGGAGTTGTAGCGTTTGGGTCGTATGGAGCCGTTTGATGCCATGTTAATGATACAAAGCCTGACACATGAT
>CAYQCZ010000515.1:0-1771 GCA_964415955.1 uncultured Verrucomicrobiota bacterium
GGTCAACGGTCTGCCCATCGTCATTGGCGAGGCCAAGACGCCCACGCGCAGCGCGGTGACGTGGTTCGATGGCGCGTTTCAGGTGAATGAGATTTACGAGAAACAAGTGCCGGCCATGTTCGTGCCCAACGTCTTTTCCTTCGCCACCGAAGGGAAGAAATTCCGCTACGGCTCGATCCGGATGCCGATTGACACATGGTATCCTTGGAGGACCAAGGATGACCACCCTCACCCCGGCCCTCTCCCAAAGGGAGAGGGAGATGGCAGCACCGCCGCGGAAGGTTCGAGTTCCCCTCTCCCCGTGGGAGAGGGGTCAGGGGTGAGGGTGCGAGCGACGACACCAGATGAGGGAACATTGGAAAGTGTGCAGCGTGTCGTCGCGAGCATGCTCCGGCCCGAGGTGATGCTGGACATCCTGCAAAGTTTCACCGTGTTCGCCACGGACAAGAAACATCGCCGCATCAAGATCATCGGTCGCTACCAGCAGTATTTCACGGTGAACCAGATGGTTGACCGCGTCATCAAAGGCCAGCCGAAGAAGGGCCTCATCTGGCATTTCCAGGGCAGCGGCAAATCGTTGCTCATGGTATTCGCCGCGCAGAAGTTGCGCCTGCATCCCAAGCTGGGCAATCCCACCGTCATCATCGTCGTCGACCGCATTGACCTGGATACCCAGATCACCAGCACCTTCAACGCCGCTGACGTGCCGAACATGGTTGGAGTTGAGAGCCGGGAGGAGCTTCAAGCGTTGTTGAAACAGGATGTCCGGAAGGTGTTGATAACGACCATTCACAAGTTTGGCGGCACTCAACTCCAATCACCCTCACCCCCAGCCCCTCTCCCAGTGGGAGAGGGGCGTGGCGGCGTCAACTATCGCGGTGGCTACCAGTTCTCCGGGTTGGTTGAGCGGGCGCGGGAGTTGCGGCAACAGCAAACTCCGGCAGAAGATGTGTTCTGGGAGTTGGTGCGTAACCGCCAACTGGCAGACGCGAAGTTTCGCCGACAGCATCAGATCGGTGACTGGCTCGTTGACTTTTATTGTCACGAAGCGCGGCTAGTCGTGGAATTCGATGGGCCAGTGCATGAAGGTCGAAAAGAAAAGGACGAAAAGCGCGATGCCTATCTCCGCAGCCTTGGCAACACAGTCCTGCGATTCCCGAACGACGATTTACATTCCGATCCAAAGCGGGTTCTCGAAGAAATCGCGGCGCACCTGCCCCCCTCTCCCGCTGGGAGAGGGGCTGGGGGAGAGGGTTCGCCGGGCGCATGGTGCGAACGGTCGAACGTGATAGTCATGGTTGATGAAGCCCACCGAACTCAAGAGGGCGACTTGGGCCGGCGAATGCTCGAGGCGTTGCCGAATGCGTTTCTGTTCGGCCTCACCGGCACGCCCATCAATCGTGCCGACCGCAATACCTATTGGGCGTTCGGTGCGAACGAGGACGAAAAAGGCTACATGAGCCGCTACTCGTTCTCGGAATCCATCCGCGATAAGGCCACGCTGCCGCTGCATTTTGAAGCACCGGAGGTGAAGCTGAAAATTGATCGGGCGGCGATTGACGAGGCGTTCAAGCAGATTACCGGCGAATTGAGCGAGCAGGATCGCGACGACCTCGCCAAGCGTGCCGCCAAGATGGCCGTGCTGGTGAAAAACCCGGAACGCATCCGGGCGGTGGTGAACCACATCGTCACGCATTTTCAGTCCAAGGTGGAACCGAACGGATTCAAGGCGCAGGTGGTGGTGTTCGACCGCGAGTGCTGCATCCTCTAC
>CAYQCZ010000515.1:1781-3283 GCA_964415955.1 uncultured Verrucomicrobiota bacterium
CATGCGGTGGGCTGGCAGATGGCCGTGCCGTCCAACGCGGCCGATGCCGTCGGCAGGGCCTGGAACACCAGGCTCGGCCCGGAGGCCAGCGCCATCGTTATGAGCGGCGCGCAGAACGATCCACCGGAATGGAAGCAGCATGTCCGCGACAAGGATGCCGAGGAAAAATTGCTCGACCGTTTTCGTGATCCGGCGGACCCGCTGAAATACGTCATCGTCACCAGCAAACTGCTCACCGGCTTCGACGCGCCGATTTTGCAGGTGATGTATCTCGACAAGCCGATGAAGGATCACAACCTTCTGCAAGCCATCTGCCGCACGAACCGCACGTTCGGCCAGGAAAAGACGCATGGCTTGATTGTGGATTACATCGGCATCTTCGACGACGTGGCCAAGGCGCTGGACTTCGACGAAAAGGCCGTGCAACAGGTCGTCAGCAACATCGAGGAATTGCGCAAGGCGCTTCCGGTGCAAGTGCAGAAATGCCTGGCCTTTTTCCCGCACGTGGACCGCAGTGTCGGCGGTTACGAAGGTCTCATGGCCGCGCAGCAATGTTTGCCCACCAACGAAGTGCGCGACCAATTTGCTGCCAGCTACATCGTGCTCGGCACCATCTGGGAGGCGCTGTCACCTGACCCGTGCCTCAGTCCCTACGAAAAAGATTACCGCTGGCTGACGCAGGTTTATGAATCCGTCAAGCCACCGAGCGGCAACGGCAAGCTGCTCTGGCACGCGCTGGGAGCGAAGACGGTGGAGCTGATCAACCAGAACGTCCATTTGGAATCCGTGCGCGACGATGTCGAGACGCTGGTGCTCGATGCGCAGGTGTTGGAGGATATTTTGAAGGATGCCGACCCGGCCAAGCGCGGGCGGGAGATCGAAATCCGCCTCGTCGCCCGGCTGCGCAAACATTTCGGCAATCCCAAGTTCACCGCGTTGGGCGAGCGGCTGGAAAAGATCAAGGAACGCCACGAACAGGGTTTCCTAAACAGCCTGCAATTCCTGAAAGAAATCCTCGAGCTCGCCAAGGAAGTCTTGGAGGCGGAGAAAGAATCCGACCCGCAGGAGGAACGCGACCGCGCCAAGGAAGCGCTCACCGACCTGTTCAAGGATGCGAAAACCAAAAACACGCACATCATCGTCGAGCGCATCGTGGCGGACATTGACGACATCGTGAAGAAAGTGCGTTTCCCCGACTGGCAGCGCACCAACGCCGGCGAACGGCTGGTGCAAAAAGAACTGCGCCGCACGCTGCTCAAATACAAACTGCACACCGACCAGGAGTTGTTCGACAAAGCCTACGGGTATATTCGGCAGTATTATTGAAGAGGCACGGCGTGCCCGCGTGCGCATATTTTACCAAGAAATTCGAGGAATTGATCGAGAGCTACAACCGCGGCAGCAGGAACATCGAGGAGCTGTTCGAGGAACTGGTGAAGTTGAGCCGCAACCTGAGCGAGGAACAGCAGCGCCATGTCCGCGAAAACATGACCGAGCAAGAA
>CAYQCZ010000516.1:0-3282 GCA_964415955.1 uncultured Verrucomicrobiota bacterium
GCTCGGCATCGATCACGAACGCCTGACCTACAAATTCCAGGGCCGCCACTTCCGCCTGACGGACATCCACGGTCACGTGGTGAAGCCGGTGCTGGCGTGAACTGCAAACAAGTGACTGCGAGCCCTGCTGAATGAAGCCGGGCCACCCCTGGTGGTCTGTCATCAGCGCCGATCAGCGTTCATCAGCCGTTCAAGATTGAGGACTCGCATCGTCCGTCCCTTCGAAACCGCGTTCCCTCCAACCTCAGAAAACACGGAACGCCTTTGCGTCCCACTCGCGTTCGAGGGCCGGATTGTTCGCGCGGCGCAGGAGGTCGTAATAGCTGTAGGGATATTTGAAGACGTGGCCGATCCCGAGGGTCTTGTCGCCGCGTTTCTGCCAGTATTGGGTGTCATTGGGGCGCAGCTTGCTGGGGGCGTGCTCGGCGATGGCCCGGTCCCCCGGGCCGGGGCCCTTGCGGGTGACGGTGACGTATTTGCGGAAGGCTTCTCGGCAGCTCTCCGCCCAATCGTGATCACCCATTGCGGCCAGTTCGACGAGTGCCTGACCGAAGGTCATCATGTGACCGGCAAAGCCCTGGCCATGGCCGATCCAGGTGTCCACGGCGGCGCTGGCTTCGCGCAGGACAAAGGCCGATGCAGCAGCGCTGTCGGTAAATGGCGGCGGGTTCAGACTCTCGGCGGGTTCCGCGTCGTCACGCCACGGCTTGATGGCGCGGATGAGTTTGCAGACGCCGTCGATACGCTGGGGCGTGGCCGCTTCGGGCATCATGCGGAATCCCTTGATCGCGAGCATGGCGAAGATCGCGTTGTGCCCGACCTCGCGCAAGGAGCCTCGGCTTTCGATCAGGGCTTCGCCGATCTTTTTCACTAGTGATGGATCCGGCTCCTCCTGCGGGAAGGTCTGGCAGAGCGGTGCCTTGGCCCAGTTCAGGTCGAACAGTTGTTCGATGCGCGCGCGGGCGGGTTGCGGCAACTGGTTTTCCTCGCAGAGCAGATGCGCCGACACCAAGCTCGCGCCCCGGTGGCCGTCAGTGAAATAGCTCATCTCGTGAGCGCGGGCCAATGCGTTGAGCCCGAGCAGGAGCATGCGTTTCTGTGCGGGGTCGCGCTCAAGTCCGGCGGACTTTTCCGCGCCGGTCAAAGGGGCCGCCATCAGTGCGCCGATGCCTGCGGATGCCGCCCAGGTGAATTCACGCCGGTTGAAGTTGGAGTGCATGACTGAAAGGCAGTCTGGCACCGTCCACGCACAATCGCGACAGAAAAGACGCCGGGCGTGTAACTGCCATTCCCTGCACAGGAGCCTACTGCACGCCCACCATCATGTCTTCCATGAGGGCAAGTGCGGTGGCTTCGGATATCTCGCGCACGTCAAAGTTGCGCACGATGCGCCCGGCAAAACGATCCTTCCCGATGATGTCCGAAGCGCTGGCCTGGCCGATGACGCGGCCGTCCTTGAGCTGGATGGCCGTGGCCTGGATGTCCGGCACGGAATACACCTTGTCACCGGACACCTCCTGCACCACAAGCTGACGCGAGGAGATCAACACTTCGAGCACGACATCCGCCATCTTCGCCAAGGCTTCACGGTCCTTGCCCGCCTGTTCGCCCTCGGTGGTGATTGCCTCACGGTCGAAACGTCCGCTGGGAATCAACTGGGTGAACGTGCGCTGGTCGGTGATGGCCGCGCCTCCATGGCGCAGCGGCCGACCGAACAAACGCTCCACATCACGCACCGTTTGACGATCCGCCAGCGCGGGCGAAGCCGCATCCGTGCTGTTGAACGTCTTGCTGGCGGTGCCCTTTTCACGCGTGGTGCTCGTGGTGCCCTTGCCGGGCAGTTGCTCCACCGCCGCGCCCTGACCGCCGATGCTGACATTGCCGCCGGCCTTGATGGACCCGCCCTGGGCGCCCAGCAGCTTGCCGGCATTGGGATCGAGGGTGAAATCCGTCGTCGTGGCGGTGCGGTCGAAATCGCCCTTCTCAGTCACGCCCGTCAGGCGCATGCCGGACTTGGTGTCCACGAGGTCGCGGTTCACATAGATGGCGATGCGCGGCCTGCCCATCTTCTCGTAACCGGTCCTGAACTTCTCAATCACGGCCCTGGCCTGCTCCGGCGTGATGAGCACGGGCATGCCCGAAACGGGCTTCTGCTCATACACATACAC
The DNA here is from genome assembly GCA_964415955.1 of uncultured Verrucomicrobiota bacterium. GTDB lineage: Bacteria > Verrucomicrobiota > Verrucomicrobiia > Limisphaerales > CAYQCZ01 > CAYQCZ01. The sequence continues at coordinate 2,169 of CAYQCZ010000516.1, forward strand.
CTGGGTGTTGACCTGCACGGCGGTGCCGGGCGTGGCGGCCACGACGGGCGGGCCGGGCGGTTTCGCCATAGGTTTGTCCTGTGGTGCGGCGACCAGGCTGGCTGCCACCAGGGAAAGGCTGAGGGACAATGTCGTTTTCATGATTCAATCACTCGCAGGGAGCGTTGGTTCGGTTTCAGTGGATAACAAATCTGTTTCTGTGGGTGGTGCTGTTCGCGCTGCGAACAGCTTCGGCTCGCAGCGCGAACCGCGCCACCTTCATGGGTCAATGCGCCTGACGCACACGGATGGTGTAGCGCGCAGCCTTGTCATTCATGGAGATGAACTCGACGCCTTCCTGGGCGTTCTCAGTGAGAATCAACGTCTGGAATGGCGTTTCGTCACCGGTCGGGAAGCCCTGGGCATCCTTGAACACGCAGTTGATCTGCACCTGGATGCGGCGCGCCTCGCGGTTGCGGACATTGGCCACGACCTTCAAGCGGCCATCCGCCATTTTCATCTGCTGGATGCCCGAGCACGTCACAGACCGACGCACCATGCGGTCCAGCAGCACAAACGGCTCCTGATCCTCAAGGTTGTATTTGGTGGCGTTCTTTGGAGCATAGGCCCCGCCGCTCTGGCAGCCGGTGAGGGCGATGGCTCCGAGGGCGGCGATGAACGTGAATGCGAGTTTCTTCATGGTGTTGGAGAGTATCACTTGCGGTCGCTGATGAAAACCACGGTGTCCTTTGTGGTGTCCGTGACTTGGATCAAGATCGTTCTGGTCAAGGCGGGCATTGGACGGCCCGAGGCGTTGAGGAATTCGACCGTGGCGGCGTGCTCGCCCGGCGGCAGGCTTGTCAGGCCGAAGGTCAGGTGCTGTGGAAGGTTGTCCCAGGTGCGCGTGTCGGCGGAGGCATTGGCCGCGGCGGAGGCGATCTTGGTGAGGATTCCGAATGCAAGCAGGCCCAGACCCGCCTCATCGAGATCGCTCTTGCGGCCCTGCTGACCCGCCAGAATCGCACCGCTGATGATGGCCGCATCTGCCACCGAATCCGTGCTTTGCTTGAACACCGCCTTGTTGGCCAGCACATGATCCATCACACGTCCGCCCCGCGTGGTGGCCTGAAAGCTC
>CAYQCZ010000517.1:0-216 GCA_964415955.1 uncultured Verrucomicrobiota bacterium
AATCAAATTGGTGCTTCGGCAGGGACTTGCACCCTGACATATCTGTTTAAGAGACAGACACTCTGCTGCTCGAGTTCCCGAAGCTTTAATAAAGACTTTGCCACACGGGGATGGACTTGAACCATCGACAACCAGGTCTGTGAAGTCCTGCCGGGCACCTGCCGCCCGCATGGCAAAGAAGCGTTTTGAAAAGTGAGAGTTGGTCGCGCAGCCCCG
>CAYQCZ010000517.1:226-1133 GCA_964415955.1 uncultured Verrucomicrobiota bacterium
AGGAGAATATCCGCATGGATCTTTGACTGAGGAGCAACAACGCCAGATAGCCCATGCAGGGACTGCCTCCGGGTTGTCAAACTTCTACCCCACAACGCGGCCTGCTCTCACTTTTCAAACCGCTTTACAAAAAAGAGTTCCCAAGCGCACTGAACCAATCACGCGACCATTACTCCGGCCGTGCGAGGCCTAGGTCACCACGACTGGTTCTCTTGGGAAAAGTGGACGGGCATCAGGGTAACGCTCCCTGTAATCCGGTTTGGAAGACCGGCGTGTATCTATCAACACCTATGCCCGTATAAAAATGAACTGACGCATCTCGCCGCTGAATGCCTGTTGACTCCGCCCCGCCCCGTTGCTTGTCTAGCGGCGATGTCTGACAACCCGACTCCGTCCCCCTCACCTGCTCACGTCATTGGTGAAGGCTATGAATATAACGATATCCGCGCCGCGCTAAACGGGAACAATGCCCCGCCCCATTTCGTCATCCACGAAATGGGCGTGATCAAGGGCGTGTGCCTCGGCCTCATGTGGAACCCACGCGCCGAGAGCGATCCGTGCGAAGTCTGGGTCGGTAAAAAAGGCGATCTGCCCAAATGGGGCGCCAAACTCGCCGAGACCACCGGCCCCCTGCCCGTCTATGTGCGCCGTGAGGAAGGCGGTAAATGGTTCTTCATCGGCAACCACGAGGTGACCGGCACCACCGTGGAATCAGCCGAACTCTGGCGCCGCATCAAGCCCCCGACCATCACCGGCATCTCCCGCGTCGTCTTCCTGAAACGCTGCGAACCGGCGAAATGATCTGATTGCCGATACCATGGATCAACGGCTAACTTGGCGAAAACCAATGGAGCACGTTTGATCGCCTTTCAAACATGGACGGCACGCTGTCTGCAACAGATCAAAG
>CAYQCZ010000517.1:1143-3277 GCA_964415955.1 uncultured Verrucomicrobiota bacterium
TTTATGAAACGCTGCCAGTAGGCAACGAATCCTTCTTCAGAAATTGGAATCCCGCATGGGAGTCGCACCCATCTGTGCACTTTTGCAGAGTGCCGCCTGAGCTGCTCGGCCAACGGGATGAAAAAGTAGAAGTCCAAAGCTTGAGAATACAGCTCTGGACGACAGGTTCTTTGATCGGATTATGGCCATCTTGCGGATGGCCTTCCCGACGTTTCCACCCGGCCCGACCGTAAGGCCGCAACCGGGTAAACCTGCTTGGCTGCCTTTTTAGACTGGTGGCGTTTCCAGTATCCGATGAAGCGTCTCGGCGTTCCTCTACTGTCTGCCTTGCGGGCAGTGAAGGGGTATTACCCCACCATGCGAATCCGACCGACCGCCGCGGCCCTTGCGAGGCCTTGGCAGCCCTGATTGTCCCGAGGGACTCAGGGATTAAGCCACTTTCAACTTCACCGTGGACGCGGCTTTGCGTTTGGTGGTTAGCGGGGGAATCGCACCCCCAACCAACGGTTTTACAGACCGTTGCTCTACTCTTGAGCTAGCTAGCACCTGCTGAGACGTGCGCGTCCGGTGGTTTCGTGAACTTTTGGTCCACGCTATGCCACACGCCTCCTGTGTTTCTCTTGCGGAGTCACACCGAGTTTCAAGACTTCAGACGTCGCCACCCTCCCTACCTCTCGGTTAGGAGCGTGACGGGCCTGTCACCTCTCACTCTGCCCTCCCGCCCTTGCTTGCAAGGCTCGGACCGGACGGCTCCCCTTCATCCTGAACTGTCGATGTTTGGCATAAGTGCAGTGCTCGGCGCTACCGTTAGCGGAACCTACGGCGTTGCCCTCGGCTCCGGATTGCACTCCATCTACCAGCGTAGCTCACCCCGTTTTCACACGGCATAAGCTCACAGGATCTGGGTCTGCATGAACGGCCACTCGCGTGGCGCGGGCGTGCAGGACGCTCCGCTTTTACCGGTTTACACCGGCTTATCTGACGGGGTCATGCCCCCAAAAACTGAATTTGATATATGACAAAAACCATCACTGAAATATCTTCAGAAAACGCGGTCTTCAAAGCACCTGAATGCTCTGAAGACCGCGCTTTCTTCTGCGGCTGGTTGACCAGCCCGTATTGTTTTAACTCACGATGAGATAGCTGACGCTTTGACGCACATGCCCCGTGACGCCCGACATTGTGAGAGAAAACCACCCGCCGCTCCAACAGGTCAAAAATTCCCGCGCCATCTCGCAGTTTCTTGAATCGGAATTCATACCAGATGCCGTCAATGCGCTTCAACATCACGTCATCAGTGAGCCAGCGCACCTCGGACAGTCGCTCTTCTTCCGCCCTTTTAGCCTCACGCTCCTTTCGCCAGGTGGAGTGAGATTCAAGGAGCAATCCGGATTCAGGATGAACATAGAAAACGGGCCAACAAGTGCTACCACCCCTCACTTCACTCTCAATGCCGTAGTCGTGGCACCATACCACACCATCTCGCATGAACGTGTTACGCTCCACCATCTGCAAAAGATGAAAACGGATGTGTGCACGCACGACATTGTCCGGCTTGAAGATGGGACTGCCCTCACTGTAGACGTCGTTCCAAGGACGACCGACATTTGACCTGAGCCAACGTTTCAAGGGCCCAAGATGCTCACCGAACCATTTACGCGCTGTATGCGGTTTCTTGATGCTCTCGTATTTCGGGGCATCTTCGCAATCAATCTGCGGACGAGGAAATCGCCTCGCGAAATATTGTCCGCCTCGCGGTTCTTCGCAGAGGACTTTGTGCATGTCAGCTCTCATAGGAATGGGTGCGGAATCAGCCGCGTTATTGGTTAGTTTTGATTTTCAACACTTGCATGATATAGGTCACAACCAGCCGGCTCCGACGCCGGTGGTGGCGTCATGCTGTCATTACAATATGGTCGTGATGAGAATTGGGGTGACCAACCGGACTTGCACCGGCACAAACGCCTTCACAGGGCGTGATGCTACTCTTACATCATGGCCACCATCCAGAAAGGGACGAGAAGCGAAGGCCGAAGTGTGGGCTGGGCCTGTATGGAACTCACACCTCAAACCTCTTCCCTCGCCCCTAATATCTGGAGCCCCTGGTCGGACTCGCACCGACGTATACGGGTTT
>CAYQCZ010000518.1:0-3272 GCA_964415955.1 uncultured Verrucomicrobiota bacterium
ATTCATTTCACTGAACAGGCAGCATGCCTGTCCTATTCATTTCTCCATGCATCCCGCAGCCGCCCGCGTAACGCCACACGCGCCGCCAGCCACGTCCAGACACAACCGCTCACGAGCACGGCACCAAGCGTCAGTCCGAGCGAAGCGTAAGGGATCTCCGCTCCCGGCGAAAGCACCGCTGGCAGCACCGCCACGATGGCCGCAATCACACCGCCAAGCAACCCGAGCACCAGCAGCGCACCATGCTCGCTCATCACCAGCCAGCGCACGGCACCCGCCCGGAATCCCACCGCCAGCAGCAGCGCCAGTTCGCTGCGCCGTTCCAGCACGTTGCGCAGCACCACCACGCCCAGCCCCACGCTGCCTAGCAGAAGCCCGAGTCCGCCCAGCACCTGGAAGGTTGAAAGATACGTATTCTGCACGGCGTTGAATTGCGCCAGACGTTGCGGCGCGGGTGTCAGTTCCAGTCCGACGTCCTGCATGGCCTTGGACAGCTTCGCAGATACATCGGACACCCTTTCAGACGGGACATCGATCAGGAACATTCGATAACCAGCTTCGGACGGAAAGCGCTTCACAAACTCATCCTCGGAGATGATGAGGTTGCCCTGCATGATGGAATTGGCCAGCCCGCCGACGAGGCGCAGATGGAACGTGTTGCCACGCTCATCGGTGTAGGGGATGACATCGCCAATCTTCCTGCCAAGGGCCCATTGAATCGAGGCGGCGTCGCCGATGGCGGGAATCGTGTTGCGGTCATTACTTGCGCCAAGCAGATGCCATAAATGCCCGATGCTGTGCGCGTTTTGCCTGTCAAAACCCGCAAAGGTGAATGCGTCTCTATTTGCTAGCAGATGTGATGCGACTCCCAACACCTTTGGCTTCTGAGCGCGGTTCAAATTCAGGCAGCTCGCATCGTCGCCGTCGCGCACGCGGAAGGGCACGAATGACACATCCTTCAGGTCTTTCTCATCGAGGCCGAAGAATTCGCGCCCGGCCTGCGTGTTCAGGTCATGAATCACCGGCAGCGTGGTTTCACCGATCAACGCGAAGCCGCCCGTTCCGGAGGAACGCAGGCTGGCGTCGCGGCTGGCGTCCAATTTGTTCGCGCCCACGGCCACGACGAGGAAGCTGCCGCAGGCGAGCATGGCCACGGTTGCCAGGCTGCGTTTGCGCTGGCGGGAGGCGTTGCGAAAGCCCATGTCACCGAGCGAAGGGATCGTCGTCGAATGCGCCCTTTGCAAGCGAGTGAGCAGGGTGCTGGTCGTGGCCAATGCGGCGATGAGCAGCAACGAACCCGCGCCGAAGAACAGCCCCGGATTCTGGCGGCCCTCTTTCGCGGCTAAACCGATCATGGCCAGAGCGAGAACAAACGAACCAAGCGCGATCCATGGTGCTTTCACCGATCTGGTCATTGATCCTTGGGCATTGGACATTTCACCGGCCCCCCCTTCGGACAGCAATTCCCGTGCGGGGCGGGCGGCTTGCTTCCGCACGGCCAGCCAGATGGTGAAAAGCCCCACGAGCGTTCCTGCCACGGCACCGATGACCAGTGTCTGCGGTTGCGCGTGATAAGCCAGAGAACTTGGGCCCACGGCATCACGCCAGAGCGTGGTCAGGCCCCACAGCATGGCCTTCGCGTAGGCAATGCCGCCCGTCAGTCCGAGCAATCCGCCCAGCAGCGACAACACCGCGCCTTCACCGAGCAAGAGCCGTCGCACTTGTGAAGGTGTGAAACCAACGGCCAGCAGCGTGCCAATCTCCTGTGCACGCTGCTCGATGCCGAATTGGAACAGCATCGCCATCAACAGCAACGCGGCAACGATCAGGAAGAAGCTGAATCCAATGAACAACCCGCCAAAGTCCTGCGACTCGTTGACCGCCCTGAGCGCCTGCTCGCGCACGGACTGGAACACGAGACCAACGGAGGCGGGGGCGAGGTTGGCGAGGATGTCATGTTCCAACATCACGGAGGGACGAGCTATGCGAGTCCCATTTATTTGAGTCGTGGATTCAGGGACTCGCATAGTTTGTCCCTCCGAAGGTGTTGGGAATCGTATTGCCGTCAGCGATCCAAACCGGTTCGCCCACATCTGTTGCCCGGCGGCCAGTGTGACGAACGCCTTGGGCGTCCCCTTGCGATCCTCCCAATACTTGTTGTCGTGATCACGGATGCGATCCATCGCAATCGGGAAGCCCGTGTCCCAGTCGCGGCAGTTTTCGGCGTCCTTGAGACCGGGAAAATCCGGCATCAGCGTTGGATCGGCCCACGGCAGTTCCATGGGCACGACGGCACGGATGCGAAAGGTGTTCGTGCGCTCATCCAGTTTGCGCGCGTTGCCGACGATGTAATACGCCATCGACAATGCATCGCCGGGCTTCACGCCAAGGTCATCCGCCAGCCACTGGTTGATGAGAATCTCATCGTCCTTCATGTCCGCGGGGACGAGTGGCGCGCCCGCCGCCGTGACCATGGAATAAGGCGCGGCCTTGTCACCCGACCTCAGTTCATTGACGAAATAGGTGAGCAATGGTTGCGCATCCGGCGCGGCTTTCATCGCGGCCTCAACGACAGGCTCATCAATGAACACGCGTGGAGTGCGGAGTTCGATGGCAGATCGGTTCGTCAATGCCAGCAACTCCATTTCGGCGTCTGCCAGACGCCACAACTTCTGCAGTTCCTTGTTGGCGTCACTCGCGGAGATGACGGGACCATCCGTGCTTACGGCCAGCAGATTCGCCTTGTTGGTGAGTTGGAGGCGGCCTTGAAGAAACTCGCGGGATACGAAGGCATTGAAAGGCGCAATCTGATTGGCTTGAAGACTGAATCTTCCGAGTGTGTTGTCGGGAATGATTTCGGACACTTCCAGCCGCATGGCGACGGACGAGTCTTCTTCCGGTGACAGCGGCGCATCCTTGGACAACTGGCTGGGTTTGGGGACACGCAGCAGCACGGTGTCGCCTTTGGCGACCGCCAGATGGGCGGCCAGAGGCTGGTTCAGCACGACGGAGTTTGCGGGGATGTCCTGAAAAGGCGGCTTGTGGTTTGCCAGCTTCCAAAACGCGCTGTTCACACCCAGGACTTGGACACGGTTTGCACGAGCTTCTCCATCGCCTCGCGCGGCGGTGCCCAGCAATTGAATGGCGGCAACGGATGCAGTGGATGGCGATGACATTTCTTTTTCCAGAGATGTCGTGAAGAACCGATCCCCGCTGGCAAGCGCCACATGGATGTTTCCCAGCCTCATCAGGGCCATTTCGCGCAGGCTGCC
>CAYQCZ010000519.1:0-3251 GCA_964415955.1 uncultured Verrucomicrobiota bacterium
GTTTTATGTGCTTGTCACCCTGGCCACTGTCCTGGCGTTGATCCTTGGCCTCGCAGGCTTGTTCCTTTATGGTCGGCGCATCGGGCGGTTTCCCGAGATGCGCGTGGTGGTGCCCTGGTTGGCGATCTTCGTCTGGTATGTGGCATTGTCGCAGCATCCCGGCGCGATTTTCTGGGTTCAAATCGCCCACGGACTGCAATATCTCATCTTTCCATTGCGTGTGGAGGCCAACGAATTCAACCGGCAGACGCATCCCACGCCGGAGCGCCTCTGGCGGCACATGGCTGTTTACGGGATCGTGTCCGTGGGGCTGGGTTTTGTGATCGTCGAATATGTGCCCAAAATTACCGAGGCCTTCGGCGGCGCCTGGATGGGAGACCAGGTGGCCTACGCCTCCATGATGACGCCTCTGGCCTTTCTGAACATCCATCACTACTTCACCGACGGCTGCATCTGGAAACTGCGGGATCCACAAGTGCGGCAGGATTTGTTCGGGCATCTGCCTGACATGGGAAGTCCTGGCACGAGGAAATGACGACGTGCGCGGGCGGGGCGAAGGCTTTCAGAGCAGGCTGGCCTGGCGTCCGCCCGCCGGTTTCAGCCCAAGTCTTTTGTAGCCCGTTTCCGTCACGACACGGCCTTGCGGCGTGCGGTTGAGGTAGCCTTCCATGATGAGGTAGGGTTCATAGACCTCCTCGATGGTGTCGGGTTCCTCGCCCACGGCCACTGAAAGGGAATTCACACCCACCGGTCCGCCGCCAAACTTCACGATGATGGTTTCGAGAATGCGCTTGTCCATTTCGTCCAGGCCGTTCTGGTCGATCTCCAGCATGGCCAGCGCACGGTCGGCAACATCCTGCGTGATGCGCCCGTCATGACGGACCTGGGCATAATCGCGCACGCGGCGAAGCAGGTTGTTCGAGATGCGCGGTGTGCCGCGGCTTCGACGTGCGATCTCCATGGCGCCCGGTTCCTCAATTTCGACGTTCAGGAGCCGCGCGGCACGGACCACAATTTTCTGCAACTGCTCCCCTTTGTAGTAATCCAGCCGCTCACGCATGCCGAAGCGTGTGAGCAGCGGTGAAGACAGCAGGCCGCTGCGCGTGGTGGCGCCGATCAATGTGAAGCGGGGGAGATTCAGGCGCACACTGCGGGCGTTCGGGCCCTGGTCGATGATGATGTCCAGCTTGAAATCCTCCATCGCCGGGTAGAGATACTCCTCGATGGTCTTTTGCAGGCGGTGGATTTCATCGATGAAGAGCACGTCGCCTTCTTCGAGATTGGTGAGCAACCCGGCGAGGTCCGCAGCCTTCTCGATGGTGGGACCGCTCGTGGCCTTGAGGTTCGATCCCATGGCGCGGGCGAGGATGTTGGCCAGCGTGGTTTTGCCAAGACCGGGCGGGCCGCTCAGCAGGATGTGATCAAGGGCTTCGTTGCGCTGCCGTGCTGCCTCCACGGCGATTTCAAGACGCTCCTTCACCTTGGCCTGGCCGGTGAAATCGGAAAAAAGCGACGGACGCAGCGTCACTTCCAACGCGGCGTCCGCCTTTGTCAAAATGTCGGATACCATCCGCTCAGCCATGGGCGCGAGGATGGGCAAGCAGCCATGGGGCGGCAAGGTCAAAGGCTCTCAACCCAGCTCCACCATCGCCTTGATCACGCCCGTCTCGGGCCGGGTCCAGCTCTCGAAGACGTCGATCATGCCGTCGAACGGGGCGTGGTGTGTGATCCACGGCTTGGTGTCGATCTTGCCATCCTCAATGAGCTTGATGATGCGGGTGAAATCGCCGGGAAGCGCATTGCGACTGGCCAGGATGTCCAGCTCGCGACGGTGCAGCGCCGGCGCATGCGGGATGCTGACCTCCGATTGCGTGATGCCAACATAGACGAGCCGTCCCTTGAATCCGCAGTAATTGAGCGCCTGCGCCATCGACTTGTTGCTGCCGGTGGCGTCCACGACCACGTCGGCGAGTTGACCGTCGGTCAGTGCTTCAAGCTGCTTGCTCTCCGAGCCGTCGCCCTTGGCCAGAATCGTGTCGGGCACGCCCATCTTTTCGCACACGAAGGCGAGCCGCTGCTCGTTCATGTCCATGACGATGGTTTTCTTGGCGGCGAGCTTGGCGAATTCAATCGCGCTCAGCCCGATGGGCCCCGCGCCGATGACGAGCACGTGTTCGACCTTCGTAGGGTTGCCGCGATTGATGGCGTGGCAGCCGATAGCGAGCGTCTCCACGAGGGCGAGTTGCTCGAAGGAAAGTTTCGCCGAGGGATGAAGTTTCTTTGCCGGGAGAATGATCCGCTCGGTCATGCCGCCGTCGCACATGACGCCGAGGGTCTTGTTGGTCGCGCAACAGTTCGTGTGACCACGCCGGCAGGAGTAGCAGTGGCCGCAGTTGATGTAAGGCTCCACCGAGCAGCGGTCGCCGGGCTTGATGTTGGTGACGCCATCGCCAACGGCGAGCACTTCGACGCCGAGTTCGTGGCCGGGGATGCGGGGATAGCTGAAGAACGGCATCTTGCCGAGGTAACCGGAAAGGTCCGTGCCACAGATGCCGATGCGATGCACGCGCAGCAACGCCTCCTCGGCGCCGGGCGCGGCGGGTTCGGAGATGTCGATGCGTTTCCAGGACTTGGGTTGTTCGAGTTGGAGGGCTTTCATGAAGTGAAGCTTGTTGAGAGTGGAGTGAGTTGAGAGGCGCGCCCATGCGCCCATTGCAATCCGGCTGGTAGCCCTTCGCAGGCGAACTCTACGTGCAAGACGCGACGTCTCGACGGTTGCTTCGCCTTCGAGGAAGCGTGCAGCAGCAATGGGCGCATCAACACCGCATCTGCGGCGTGGCAGCAAATCTCTTGAGACGGCACCGTGGCGCGCCATTTCGCAATGGCGCCCGTGTCCAGCCGGCCCGCAAGGTGAGACCCGGGTAGCACGCGCAACGGCCCGTTCTCGGAGCCGCAATCGTCGAGGTGCAGTCGAACTGTCAGCATGCGTTCAAGGATTTCAATGGGCGGCTGGACATGCCAGACCCCCTCCTTCAACGACCACGCGGTGAAGCCGTCGAGTTCAATTCGCTCAGTCACGGCGATGCTCAGGTCCTGATGCCAGGCGACGTTCCAGTTTGCTTCGGCGGACTTGTCGAAGAGCAAAGCGCGGACGGGGAAGAAATCCAGCGCACCAAACATCCGCAGAAGTGGAGTCAGTTGGTCTGTTGCAAATTGCCGAACGATGGCCGAATCCGAGAAGAGATTTCTCA
>CAYQCZ010000520.1:0-3232 GCA_964415955.1 uncultured Verrucomicrobiota bacterium
TCGTGTAGATGTCCGCCGTGTCGCCCTTCTCGTTGAAGCGCCGCCACACGATGCGCTTCCCGTCCGGCGTGAAGAACGGTCCGCCGTCGTAGCCGGGCGTCCGGGTGAGGCGGCGCACGTTCGAGCCATCGTCATGCATCAGATAGATTTCCCCGAAGTAGGCGGCGTCCAGTTCGTAGCGCTGCCGGTCGGATGGGGTGAGCTTTTCCAGCGGGAAGGCATCGCGCGTGGAGCAGAACACGATGAGTTTCCCGTCCGGCGAATACGCGCCTTCAGCGTCGTAGCCTTGCTCGGTGGTCAGACGCTTGATCTGCGAGCCGTCGCGTTTTGCGGAGAAAATGTCCATCGTTTCGTCGTAATCCCAGGAGTAACGGCGCGATTTGCCGGAGGCGCGGAAGTCGAGTTCTCCCTTCTGCTTGGCCCTGGCCTCGGCATCGAGATGCGTTGAAGCAAAGAGCACTTCGTCCGTTCCGGGCCGGAAGAAGGCGCAAGTGGTCTTGCCCATGCCCGGTGACACGCGATGGCTGTCGCCGGTTTCGAGATCGAGCAGGAAGATCTGGTAGAACGGATTGTCCGCGTCGCGCTCGCTTTGGAAAATCAGCGCCCTGCCATCCGGCGAGAAATAACCCTCGCCGCTGCGGCGGCCCTCGTAGGTGAGCTGGCGGATGCCGGTGAGGAATGTGGATTCGTCGGCGCACGCTGCGAGAGCCGCTGTGCTCAGGAGCGCTGCCAGCCAGGTGCGGGACTTTGCGAGTGAAACGACAAACAGGGAGGCCATGTTCAGGCCTGAGGGTAATTCCTGCGCCGACGTTTGCAACCCCCTTGGTCTTTCAAGGTTCTCCGCAGATGCCGGGCGGACGGGCGGATTGAAAGAGATGGAGATCCACCTTCATTGGCATATCGAATCACGAATAGGATCATGGGGTGTAAAATTATAGTTATAGAGAATAATTAATTAACATATTATATGATAATGAAAATTCTAATATAGGCATAAATGGTGATATAAAATTATATTGAATCAATAATCGAAAAGACTTATTGACCATGCAGACGATAACAAACAACCAGAACGACTACTTATGGTAAAACTTTCATATTTCTGCATGCTGGTGGTTTCTGCAGTCCTTCTCGCAGGCTGCGGCGGTGAGCAGGAGCCTGAGGCCGCATCAATGCCGTCTTCGCCTGAGGCTCCATCCATCAATCTCACGGATGCGACCCCGGGCGGCGAAGGATCTGCGGCACCTGCTGCTCCTGAAGCACCGGAGATCCCACCCCAGAGCGCTGACATCTCCGCCGAGGGGCTTGTGACCAAGGATGCCGAAGGCAACGCACTGGACAAGACCGCCCAGTTGCAGCAGGCGGTGGATTATTACACCAGGGTGTTGGAGCCCAAGGTGCCCGAGAGCGAAGAGGAGGCCAAGACGTTCAAGGGCTACCCTCCACTTACAGACCTCGAACAATTGGTGAAAGCCAGGGTCATCCGTGCGGTGCCTGCGGCCCCTGCCGGCAAGAAGTATGTGATTGAGAACGGCAAGGTGAAGCTGGTGGCCCAATAGATTTGCGACGTAACAAACACTCAACCCCCCAACAAACATCCATGAAGAGAAACAATACACTGATGGCCCGGCTTCGCGCTGCGAGGGCGGCCTTCACCCTGATCGAGCTGCTGGTGGTGATCGCGATCATCGCGATCCTGGCTGCGATGCTGCTGCCGGCGCTTTCCAAGGCCAAGAACAAGGCCAATGCAACCTCGTGCATGAACAACCTCAAACAGATTGGCACCGGCCTGCACATGTATCTGGGCGATGCCAAGGACGAGATGCCAATCGCCAGACTTGAAAACGTCATTGGCGGTAATGAACCCCATTTTTCATGGGATGAGTATCTGCGCTCCTACATGGGGTCGCGGTGGAACCTGCGGCAGAGCGGATGGCGGGCGGACTGGAATCCTGCGCGCACGGACACCACGCAATACACGGAGCTTTCCCAGACGGAGAAATGGGCGCTTTGCGCGGCGGACAAGCTCCCCCAGCCGAACACCGGCAACTGGCGCGGCACACGCCGCAGCTACTCCATGATCCAGCATGGCGGCGGTTCCCAGCGCGGTGGCAATCACGCCTTTGACTGGCCCAACCTGGCGGCGCACCAGAATGACTGGCCGCCGGGAAGCGCCAATCTCACCGGGGTGGGCCTCATGATCCAGCGCAACACGGACAATGCCGGCAACATCAACGGCGGAGTTTACCGCTGGAAGAGCGGCACTCCGGATGATGCCAGCACCCGTGTTTACAACATCCGCTTCCAGCCGGCCGTCACCGCCGGCATGGTGCTGAACCAGGCATCGACGCTCTTCGTGACCGAGCGCGTTCGCAGGCACAACATGTTTGGCGAGGCGGGCTGGGCGGAGATTCCCCACGCCAACACCATGAGTTTCAACCAGACGGATGGGAACATCTCGGGTAACGGCCATCACATCGGTGAGCAATACACCTTTGTGTTCACGGACGGCCATGCGGAGTTCATGAACCGCCGAGCCACGCTGGGCAACACGAACACCGATGTCGGCAACCAGTCCGGCATGTGGACCATCAACGCCACCGACTGATTCGAACTGCCAGACCTGCTTGCTCCAATCCAAACGGCCCGGGGATCACCTCCGGGCCGTTTGCTTTATAAACTACGCGGGGATCAATTTTATTTAAGGTTTATCCATAAAAACATAATAGTGTATTAGATATTGATATATTTTATTACATAGGCAAAAATGGTGATCAAGTAAGAGTTGCAGTTTATAGTGGTTCAATTGTAACTATGCATGCGAATCACTTAACGAAATAACTCGCTGAATTCTCATGAAACACACTCAAGTATTGGCATTTTTGATTAGCGCATCGGTTTTTGTTGGTTGTGGTGGTGGTCAAGATTCGTCCAGCAGCCCGGCACCTGCCAATCCCGAGCCGCCTTCCGTGAATCTATCCGACACAGGAAGCAGCACGAGCGCGGGGGCGCCTCCGCCAGCCCCTGCGCCTGCGGACATGCCCATTCCCGCCGGTGGAAAGATTTCTGAGGAGGGTTTGCCCACGACGGACGGTGATGGCAACGCACTGGACAAGACCGCCCAGTTGCAGCAGGCGGTGGAGTATTACACGAGGGTGTTGGAGCCCAGGGTGCCCCAGAGCGAAGAGGAGGCCAAGACGTTCAAGGGCTACCCTCCACTTACAGACCTCGA
>CAYQCZ010000521.1:0-3227 GCA_964415955.1 uncultured Verrucomicrobiota bacterium
CAAGCGGATCTTCAGGAGGCGCAGCAAGGCCGTCCTGTGCCAGCAGGGATGCGAGCGCCAGCGTGCCCATGCCGGTGTTTGCGAGAAAATCACGGCGTGTGAGTTGGGCGATTTCCTGTGGGCTGGTGTGCATGATCAGTTCCGTGTGATGAATTCATCAAGGTTGAGGATGATTCTCGCCGTGGCCACCCACGCCGCGCGGTCCGCGGTCAGGGGGCCAGCCTCCCTGCTTCCACAAACCTCGGCGGCCATGGCGGGTGAGGCCTTGAACAGTTGCACATGCGCCGCATGCAACTGCTCCAGCCGGCCCAGTTCATCGGGCGACGGCGGGCGCGCCATGCAACGCAGGAATCCATGCTGCAGCCTGGCGGTCATGTCCCCTGCTGGAGCGTCGGCCATGATCCCGCCCAAGGATCTGGCGCATTCGAAGAACTCAGGATCATTCAACAAGGTCAAGGCCTGGAGCGGCGTGTTGCTGCGTTCCCTGCGTGTGCAGGTCGCGTTGGAATCCGGCGCATCAAACGTCATCAACATCGGAAACGGAACCGTGCGCTGGAAAAAGATGTAGAGTCCGCGCCTGTATTTGTCAGTGCCGGAACTCTCCACCCACTTCACGGAATTGGCGTAGCCCAGGGCCGCAATGTCCGGAGGGAGCGGCGGCTTCACGCTCGGGCCGCCAATGCCTGGCGAGAGCAGGCCGCTGGCGGCCAGGCTGGCATCACGGACAGTTTCGGCCTCCATGCGCAGGCGGTTCTGCCGCGCCAGGAGCACGTTCGTGGGATCAGCGGATTCCAATTCCGGGCGAACGAGCGACGATTGCTTGTAGGTGGCGCTGGTCACGATGAGCCTGATCAAATCCTTCAGGCTCCAGCCCAGTTCCTGGAACTGGGCCGCCAGCCAGTCCAGCAATTCGGGGTGCGAAGGCCTTTCGCCACGGGTGCCAAAGTCATCCACCGTGGCCACCAAGGCCCGTCCGAAAAGATTTTTCCATACGTGGTTCACCGCCACCCGGGCGGTAAGAGGATTGGCAGGATCAAACAGCCAGCGCGCAAGGTCGAGCCTGTCGGGTTTGTCTCCGCGCGGGTGCATGGGGTGGAGCACGGAAGGAACGGCCGGCTGCACCTCAACGCCTTTGTCCATGAAGTTTCCACGCATGTGGACCTGGGTTGTCCTGCCACCGGGATGGGATGTCATGATGGCGGCAAATGTTTCAGGACCTTTCGGCGCCTTTTTGTCGTGCTCGTCCAGCGCGGCCTTGAGCTTGCGCGCCTCGGCATCCACCTGCTCGGTGTAAAATCTCCGCAGCAACGCCGTCTCCTGCCCCGTCCGTTCGCCCGGCCCCTTCGCAAGGGCTTCCGAGACATCGGTCGGAAAGGCATCCAGCCGGAGCGGGCGTGTGGCTCCGGTGGCTGAGAGCCGGAATCTTTGCAGCAAATAGCCGGCCTTGTAATGGTGTTCCAATGCGAACACCAGCTTGCTGCCCGGTGGCAGGGAAAGCGTTGCCCTGGTCTCAAAGACTGCCGTGTGCGATTCGTTGATCTTCGGGGCAACCGCCCATCCGCTGGAATCCTCGCCCTTCAGTGCGTTGGCAACCGGGAAACGGGCCTGCGAATGGCCTGCCTGGGGATTGGCCAGTTCAATGGGTTTTCCTCCGGCGTCCTCCGGCGTCACCGCCATCACCCTGAAACCTGTCAGGACGAAATTGCCATCCCTGGCACGTTCTGGTCCGCGCTTTGGATCCGGGTCGTCGATCGCCTCCAATCGAAAGCCTGTCACGGGGCCGGGGGGGGGCTAGAAATCAACACTGTAAATGACGGTGTCTGGCCGCTTGCCGGCCGAGTGCACCACCTGATCATTGCCGACGGTCAGCGTTGCCCCATTTGAAGAAACGAGCTTCAGCGGCTTCAGCGGTGTCCAGGCCATGGGCGGCTCCGATCCCCTGCCAAGCCATGCGTCCAGCTTCGGAGGCAGGACGCCCTGGACGTAACTTTCCAGGGCCTGTGCCAGTTTCTTTCGTTCAGACTCCCATCGTGCCTTGGATTGATTGTATCGCGCCAGTTCGTCAGGCTGCGGTGCAGGCATGTTCTTCTCGCTCGCATCATTGTAAAAGGCGAACAACTGGTAGTATTCGCGCTGGGTGAATGGATCATACTTGTGCGAGTGACATTCGGCACAGCCCATGGTCACACCCAGCCAGACGGTGGCCGTGGTGTTTACCCGGTCCACCGTGGCCTTGCAGCGAAACTCCTCCTGATCCACGCCGCCCTCGGTGTTCGTGAGGGTCTGCCGGTGGAAACCGGTGGCCACCAGTTGATCATGTGTGGGACCGGGCAGCAGATCACCGGCTATCTGTTCGATGCTGAATTGATCGAACGGCAGGTCCTCGTTGATCGCCCGGATGACCCAGTCCCGATACAGATACGCATATGGACGGGGACGATCCTTTTCATAACCGTCGCTGTCCGCGTATCGCGCCAGGTCCAGCCAGTGCCTTGCCCAGCGCTCTCCGAAATGCGGCGAGGCGAGCATTTGATCCACCAACCGTTTGTATGCATCCGGACGGGAATCACGGATGAACATCTCCACCTGCTGCAGGGTGGGCGGCAGCCCGAGCAAATCGAGGCTGAGACGCCGGATCAGCGTGTAACGGTCAGCTTCCCGGGATGGTTGGATTCCGGCTTTGGCCAGTCGCTCAAGAATGAACGCATCAATGGGATGAGGGACGGTGCCCGGGAGGGATTTCACCTTTGGCACATCCGGTCTGCGTATGGACTGGAATGCCCAGTGCGTGCTGCCGCGCACGCCTTTTGATGAGGCTGCGTCCGGCCACGAAGCCCCGGCATTGATCCATGCCTCGATGGCTGCGATCTGCCCCGTCGAGAGCGGTTCCCGGTCGCGCGGCATGCGCCTTGATGGATCGCTCTCGGTGATTTTTTGAAACACACGGCTGGCCTTCGCATTTCCAGGAACAATCACCGGTCCGTCATCCCCCCCTTGAAACGCATCGCTGCGGGAATCCAGACGCAACCCGCCCTTCCGGGCGTCCGGACCGTGGCAGTCAAAGCATTCGCGCTGCAACACCGGCAGAATGTCCTTCTGAAAATCCAGCGCGAGGAGGCCGGCAGAGGGCCACAGGCAGATGAGGAGCGCCACACAGAGCCCGGCGTGAGGCCTGAGATGGAAGCCTGATGTCATGCCATGAAATTGCAGTGAAATCCGGCCCGGTG
>CAYQCZ010000522.1:0-3217 GCA_964415955.1 uncultured Verrucomicrobiota bacterium
CCTGGCAGGGAACAAGGCATCCACATCCACGGCGGCATACCGGCGCAGGTATTTCAGGCCAACCTCCATGAGTCTGGGCCTGGGTGCCTGCATGTGAACCTCCGTTCCGCTGACCGGATGCTGGATGAGCAGTTCCGCCGCATGCAACGCCAGGGTTCCGATGAGCGGGCGTTCCAGTTCGCCTGTTTTCACGCGGTAATCGCGCTTGAGCTGGGAGAGCATCAGCGGGCTGCCGCCGTAGGTCAGATCACCCACGATGGGCAGCCCGGCGAACTGCAGATGCACGCGCAACTGATGTGTGCGCCCCGTCAGTGGCAGGCACTTGAGCAAGGTCCACGAAGCGAACACCTCCACCACTTCAAAGCGGGTGATGGATTTCTTGCCGTTCCGATGGTCCACGCGCATGGAGCCAAGCCTGCGCTGGCATGGGGCCAGCCTGGCATCCACGACAAACTCCCCCGCCTGTGGATGGCCATGCACGAGCGCGTGATACACCTTGTGCGGCTTCTCGGCCCCGAACTGGTCCGCAAGGTCACGCAGGACGGGTTTGCTCTTTGCCGTCAGAAACACGCCGGTGGTTTCAAAATCCAGCCGGTGCGCATTGGCCAGGTAGGTGATGCCGCGCTCCGCGGCCCAGGGGGATTGACGGGCAATGCCGCCATGCAGCAGGGCCATCAAGTTCGGGCGTTTGGGATCGTAGCGGTCAGGCGAGCTGAGCAGGCAGGCGGGTTTGTCCAAGGCCAGCAGGTGTTCATCCTCGAACACCACCGGCACCTCCCAGTAACCGCGCGGTTCAGGCCATGAAAGCTTGAGGACAGGTCCTGCGGGTTTGGCCGCCATGAAACGGGGCAAGGAAGGCTTATTGACCCGGGCCGGAGGAACCGGCGGGCATCTGGATGGCCTGGGTCTGCTTCTGCAGCCAGTCATTCTCCGCCATGCCGCGGTGGGATTCGCGCAGCTCTTCAAGGAGCTTCGGCATCTCCGCAGCCAGCCCATCGGCCGGCGCGGGCTTGCGCTCTTTGACAAACACGATGTAGGCCGTGTCACCGGCGGGATGCGGTCCGGAAGCCTTGCCCGGATCGGTGGCCCATGCGCGATCGAGATAACTGAAGAAACTGACGTGCCTGGACACCTCATCGGAGCTGCGGGCGCTGCGGGTCAGCGGCGCGAACTGGACCGGCTCCACCCCGGCGGCCTTGGCGGCATCCTCGAAGGACTTGCCGGCAGTGAGGGCGTTGGTGATGGAGGCAAAGGCGTCATCTGCGGCCTTGCGCATGAGGTTGCGCGATTCCTGCTCGCGATAGTCGCGGGTGACGGTCTCCAGCACCTCCTCCAATGGCTGGGTGACCTCCTTCAAGCGGTCCTTGAGGGCGATGACATACACGGCGTCCCTGCCGACAATGGGCTTGAGGGCAACCGGCTCGGAGGCGGTCAATGCAAACGCGCTGCGGGCAAAATCCGGGGGAACCTCCAGTCCGGCGGGGCCATCCGCAATGGTGAACGGCGCGGTGGTTTTCACCGCCAGCTTGCCGGATTCGGCAAGCTTCTGAAACTCCGCGATGCCACGCCTGTCCATGTCTTCCAGCGTGCGGGAGAATGTTGCCGCCGCCCGACGCGCGTAGGTCAATGCCACGGCCTTGCGCTGCTCCTCCTTGATCTGCTCCTTCGCGGCCTCGGCGGACAGCACCTTGCCGTCCTTGTCGGTGAAGCTGTTGGTGCCGCGCTGTTCATAAACCTGGTCGATGCGCAGGTTGAGATTTGTGTCCTGTGCCATCTGTTTGGCCGCCTCGGTCAGATAATTGATGGCCTCGAAGGCGACATAATGGACATCGACACGCACGGGAATGCGGTAACGCCCCATCTGGTTTGTGTAATACTGCGCCAGTTCGTTGGTCTTCACCACCACCTTGTCCGTGAAGTTGGTGGCGTGGAAAAAGACACCCGCCGTGAGGATCTGCTGGTTTTCCCTGCGATACTCGGCCTCGGCCGCGCGGGGAGGAACAAGCTCGCCCGCCAGTGAGTGCACACCCGCCAGGTGCTGGATGCCCACCTGGTTGCGGATGAAACGGTAGAATTCCTGCTCGGTGTAACCGGCCTCGGCGGCGAGGTTCTGCATGAACCGGTCCAGCACGGCGGGGTCATACTGGCCGGTCTCGGGATTCTTGAAATAGGTGCGAATCTGCTCGGCAACCGCCTCATCCCCCACGCGGATGTCCGCCTCCTCCACGCGCCGCAGCAAGGCCAGATGGGTCATGGCCTCCTGGCCGAGGTTGAGGTTGAAACGCGCCATGCGCGCATCGTCCGGCCACTGGCCAAAGCGCAGCCGGTAACGGAGGGCCACCTCACGGCGTGCATTCACAAACTCCTCGCGCGTGACCGGCCTGCCGTCAATCGTGCCCAAATCCACCTTGCCAAGATCACCGCCGCCGCCCCCTCCGGAGCCGGGTGTGAAAAAGACCACGAACGAGGGGATCACGACGATCATCGCCCCGATATATATCCATTTCTGATGCTTCCTGAATGTTACAAACATAACGGTGCCTGAATAAAGGGGGCCACCCTAGCGACACGGTCAAAGGGGGGTCAAACGCAAAAAGCCACGTTTTCAGCCGGTTGCATGGTCCGGGATGACGAACAAAACTGGCGCCCCACAGGCGTGTGCGGGGAAATGGGAAAACACGCCGCAGGCCTGACCGTCTCAGCTCGAAAATGCCATGGCGAAGGCACCGCCGATGAGCAGGCCGGCAACGGCACGCAGGGCCAGAACGCGCCCGGGCTGCCGGACAAGGCCGGCCAGAAACATCAGCGCAAGCCCGACACCCAGCATGACCGACAGGTGAAACGGGCTGCCCATCACGTGTGAAAGGGTGGATTCATGGAGGGCATGACCTGGATGTGCATGCACCGGCAGCGCCGACAGGACGCAGGCTGCCGCCATGGTCCAGAGTGCGGACGAACCTTTCTTGCGGGTTTTCGAGGAATCTTTCATGTGCTGTAAGTGCAAAACCATCTTCTCCGGGTCGGCGCATGCCGGCATGGCCCGCGCCACACATGCGGACGCCGCGAAGATTTCCCGAGGCGGATGCGATTGTCCAGCCAGCAGCGTCACTTTGCCCTGTGACCGGGGAAATCCTTCTCGTAGCGCCGCAGCAAACGCGCCATGTCATTGGGAACGATGTATATCTTGCCGTGAATGGCCCTGGATTCCCCTGGTTGG
>CAYQCZ010000523.1:0-3213 GCA_964415955.1 uncultured Verrucomicrobiota bacterium
ATGGCGCGTCCGGAGAATTTGCAGCGCAGGATGGAGGAATTGCAGAAGGCCCTGGGTGATCAGGCCGATGCGAAGAAGCTGGATCAACTCAAGCGCGATCTGGAAAAGCTCCAGCAGACGGCTTCCGAAATGATGAACAACGGTTCCAACCAGGAAGCCCGGGACAACATGGCCCAATCGCTTGCCGCCCTTGCCAGGCAGGCCGAGGCGATGGGGTTGGATCTGCCCCAAATCAATGAGGCCATCGACGCCCTGATGGGGGCGCGCATTGATCAGGTGCTGAAAGAACTGAATGCCTCCATGGCCGACCTCGATAAAATGAAGGAATTCGCCCAGCAGCTTCAACAGCTCAAGGGGCAGATGGAAAAGATGGGCAAGGATCTGGGTGAGCAGCTTGAGAAGGGTCAGGCCGGTGCTGCCAAGACCACACTCGAAAAGATGATCGATCAGTTGCAAAAATCCGGCCTGCCGCAGGACCAAATGCAGAAGCTTGTGGATGAGGTGGCGAAAGCGATCGCCCCAGCCGGAGATTACGGCGAGGTGGCCGAGCATTTGAAGAAGGCTGTCGCCCAAATGCGGCAGGGCCAGAAACAGTCCGCCACCCAATCACTGGCCGATGCCGCCAGGGAACTGGACAAGCTGATGGGCCAGTGTCAGGACATGGAATCCCTGATGGCTGCTCTGGAGCAATTGAAGGGCGCACAGCTTTGCATCGGCAACGGCGACTGCCTTTTTGGCTACTGCCGCAGCACAACACCCAAGGCGGGCGACAAGAGCAAAGGCGGTGTGGGCGTTGGCACCTGGGCCGAGAACGACCAGCTCAGTCCGGAGATGCTGAATGATTTCTGGGACAACAGCGGACTTGAGCGCCCGGATGCCGATCCGCGCGGGCACACGGACCGTGATTCCGGCAAGCCGGACAACCTCACAGGCACCAAGGTCAAGGGCCAGATGTCACCGGGCGGTCAGATGCCGAGCATCACGCTCAAAGGGGTGCATGTGAAAGGCGAGGCCCGTGTGAAGTTTGAAGAGGCCGCCGCGGCGGCGCAAAGCGAGGCACAGAGTGCGCTCAGCCAGGAGAAAGTGCCACGCGCGTATCAGGGTGCCGTGCGGGATTACTTCGATGATTTGAAAAAGTAGGGGTCCACGGTTGGACACGAATCCAGGGGAAGATTTGTTTGATGCGCGCCGTTGGTGATGATTGGTCGTTGGCATTATGAATACCGAGGAAAACATCCAGAAATTCCGCAAGACGTTCGAAGCCCTTCAGGCAGAGATCGGCAAGGTCATCGTCGGCCACCGCGACATTGTGGACAGCACATTGATCGCCCTGTTCGGCGGTGGTCACGTGCTGCTGGAAGGCGTGCCGGGATTGGGCAAAACACTGCTCGTGCGCACGCTGAGCGAGGTGCTGGCGTTGTCGTTCAACCGAATCCAGTTCACACCGGACCTCATGCCAGCGGACATCCTTGGCACCAACATGGTCATGGAAACTCCAGAAGGCCGGAGGGAATTTCAGTTCCAGCAGGGCCCCATCTTTGCCCATCTCATTCTTGCGGATGAGATCAATCGTGCCACGCCCAAGACGCAGTCTGCCATGCTGGAGGCGATGCAGGAGAAGCAGGTGACGGCAGGTGGGGAGATTCGCAGGCTGGCCGCGCCGTTCTTCGTGCTGGCGACGCAGAATCCCATCGACCAGGAGGGCACGTATCCGCTGCCGGAGGCGCAGCTGGATCGTTTCTTCTTCAAGCTGCTGGTGGGATATCCCACGGCGCAGGATTTGACCGAGGTGTTGAACCGCACCACGGAAGGAGCGAAGCCTGACATTCACAAGATCATGGATGGCGGCGACCTGCTGGAATACATGCAGCTTGTCCGCGAAGTGCCCGTGGCCTCGCATGTGAAGGACTACGCAGTCCGACTTGTGCTGGCCACGCATCCGAAGACGGGGACGGCGGTGCCCATTGCCAACCAGTATCTGCGCTTCGGCAGCAGTCCGCGCGGCGCGCAGACACTCATGCTGGCGGGCAAGGTGCGCGCACTCACGCAAGGCCGGTTCAACGTGAGCTTCGAGGACATCGAAGCGGTGGCAAAGCCGGCGCTGCGACATCGCTTGATTCTCAACTTCGAAGCCGAGGCCGAAGGCATCACCACAGACCACATCATTGATCAGGTGCTCAAAGAGGTGCCCAAGACGGCGGAGCTTTCAAATGCGTGACGGCCTGAATCGCTTTGATCATGGCCAACGGCATCCTCACCCCCCAGCTTCTTCGCCAGCTTGAGCAGCTTCAATTGCTGGCGCGGCGCAAGTCCCGCAGTTCGGCGAAGGGCGAACGTCGGAGCCGCGCGCGCGGGCAATCGGTGGAGTTCGCGGATCACCGCACCTACGCACATGGAGATGATTTCCGTTATCTCGACTGGAGCCTTTACGGGCGTCTCGACCGTCTCTTTGTGAAGCTCTACGAAGAGGAGCGGGAGCTTCCTGTGACCATCTTTCTGGATGCCAGCGAGTCCATGAACTTTGGCGAACCCCGCAAGTTCGACTTCGCCCGCCAGGTGGCCGCAGCCATTGGTTATGTGGCCTTGTGCGGCTTTGACCGGGTGAGCGTGCTGCCCTTTCCGGACAATGCGGAGGAACTCGCCGTTCGCAGCGCCTTGCGATCCGTGCGTGGCCGCAAAAGCTCGATGCAGTATTTTCAAAATCTCTCCCGGATCACAGCCTCCGGTCCTGCCGCGCTCAACCAGGCCTTGCGTCGATGTGCCCTGCAAAGCCGTCAATCCGGGCTCGCCATCATCCTGAGCGATTTCCTTGATCCTGAAGGATACGAGGACGGCCTTTCCGCATTGCTGGAGAGGGGATTTCAAGTCGATGCCATCCAGATTCTCGCACCGGAGGAGTTGAATCCAACGAGCTTTGGTGATCTGCGCCTTGTCGATGCCGAAACCGGCGGCACCACCGAGGTGACGTTTGGACGGTATCGTTTGCGGGCCTATCAGGACATGGTGGGCAACTTCTGCCAGAAACTGCGCGAACACTGCGCCGCCAGGGGTGTCAGCTTCTTCAGTGTCAGCTCGGACACCTCCCTTGAGCAGCTCCTTCTCCGTCGTTTGAAGGAAGCGGAGGTGTGGGCGTGAACTTTCTGGCACCCGTTGCTTTCGTGTTTGCGGCGACGATCCCGGTCGTCATCTTGTTCTACCTGCTCAAGCGCAAAC
>CAYQCZ010000524.1:0-3213 GCA_964415955.1 uncultured Verrucomicrobiota bacterium
TTGTGCTCACGCCCACCCGCGAGCTGGCCGCGCAAGTGGGGAAAAGCTTCACCACATATGGCAAATACGTGCGGTTCAGCCAGACCCTGGTCTATGGCGGTGTAGGCCATGTTCCGCAAATCAATGCGATGCGGCGGGGCGTTGATGTGCTGGTGGCCACGCCCGGGCGCTTGCTGGACCTGATCGAACAACGTCACATCGATTTGTCACAGGTGGAGTTTTTCGTTCTCGATGAAGTGGACCGCATGCTTGACATGGGATTCCTGCGGGATGTGAAACGCATTGTTGCATTGCTGCCGAAGAAAAGGCAGTCGCTGTTCTTTTCCGCGACACTGGCCCCGAGCATCGTGGAGCTTGCGCGGACGATCTTGCGCGATCCCGCGCATGTGAGCATCACCCCGGAAACCACGACGGCGGAGAAGATCGACCAACAGGTCTGCTTTCTTTCGCGCGAAAGCAAGCGTCCGCTGCTGGAACAACTGCTGCGTGGGCAGGCCGCCGCTTCGGGTCAGAAGCTGACGATTGTTTTCAGCCGGACCAAGCATGGGGCCAACAAGCTGGCAAAGAGCCTGAACGCCTCCGGGTTTTCTGCGGATGCCATCCATGGCAACAAGTCGCAGGCACAGCGCGACAAGGCGCTGGCGCGGTTCAAGCAGGGGTTGACGCCTGTGCTTGTGGCCACGGACGTCGCCGCGCGCGGCGTGGATGTGAAGGACGTGGGGCTTGTCATCAACTTCGATCTGCCTAACGAACCGGAAGCATATGTGCACCGGATCGGCCGTACGGCACGCGCCGGAGCGGAAGGGCGGGCGGTTTCGTTTTGCTCGGAAGACGAACTCGAATACCTGCGCGAGATTGAAAAGATCATCCGCATGCCGATCCCGCGCTGGGACGGACATGACTGGCACATGCCGGCCCTGGCCGATCTTCATGCACGCGGCAAAGCCAAGGTCTCCGCCGCCCCCAGATCTCCCGGGGGGAGGCGTGGTGATTCCCGTTCCAGAAGGCGGTGAGGTGCATCTGTCCACATGCATTTTGTTGCCAGGTTGGTATGCGGGATGCACCCCGGTGCTTGACGTGCCGGGCCCCCAAGGCCATGGATACAGCATGAAGAAGGTATGGAAACGAATGCTCGCAACCGGCGTATCTCTCGCCGGCTGCGGTGCCTTGTGTCATGCCCAGCCACCGGTGCCCGCAAGCCCGGTGGTGGAAGAGGAGGCCATGGTTCACGAGGATCCCGTGCCACCGGAGGTGCCCGCGTCCGCCGTGGCTGCCGTATCTCGGCTTGGCGAGGAAGTCGTGCTCGGCCGCTACCAGGTGGCCATCGAGCGCATGAATCCGCAGTGGATGGAGCGCGCGGCCCATACGCTGGGGAGCAGGGAGGAGTTGATGCGCAAGATCGAGGGTGTGTCCGCTGAGATGGTGCGCCAGGGCATCAGCATGATCTCATTCAAGCCGCAGGGACAGCCTCTGGTCTATCAGGTATCCCCCGGACACCGTGTGCAAGATGCGGGTGGCCGGACATTCGGTTATACCAAGTGGCTTGTACTTGTGCCCACTTCCACGCGGTTCCGGATTCTCAGCCGCGTGCAGGGAGGCCCTCCGCAATCGGTGACCATCGAGAAGACAGGCTTCCAGGCCGCGATTTCCGACAAAGGCGTCAACGACTGGACATTCATCGATGGCGCGGGCCTCAAGGTGGCCGACCTCCGGGGATTGTTTCCCACGTTGCCACGCGACATGAAGCTGCCGCCGGTTGAGGAAAAGGTAATTCGTTAGATCACCGTCATGCCATCGAAGAAGAAAAAGAAATCAGGCGATCAGGCGCTGCACGAAAAGCTGCTGGCTCTGTGGAACCGCGGACAAAGCCCATACTGCGAGGTGCGAGGTTCGGATATCCACGGGCGCGGAGTCTATGCCACGACGTTCATTCCCAAGGAAACGAAGATCATCGAATACATCGGCGAGCTCATCGACAAGACGGAGAGCGACCGCCGGGCGAAGAAGCAGCACTCGAAGTCGCTGAGCTCGGGCGATGCCGCCGTGTATATCTTCAACCTGACGAAGAACTACGATCTGGACGGCAACGTGCCGTGGAACACGGCGCGCCTGATCAACCATTCCTGCGATCCCAACTGCGAGGCCTTCACCACGGGCCGCAGGATTTTCATCCACGCCCTGCGGGACATCCATCCTGGCGAGGAACTCAGTTTTGACTATGGTTTCGATGTCGATTGTTTCGAAGACCATCCCTGTCGTTGTGGCTCGGCGGATTGTGTCGGCTACATAGTGAGCCGGGACCAGTGGACCGAATTGCAGAAGCGACTGGAAAAGCACCGGGTCAAACAGGAAAAAAGCACGCGCAAGTCGGCCTGAGGCCGTGCATTGACACCCCTTCGCCTTATTCTATTCAATCCACTGGATCCAGCGGTATGCAAAGTGTCAGACAAATAGAAAATAGTTCCGCGGTTGGTTTCTGCTACGCCAGCACTCCGTGCACGACTTTGGTGCCGGTCTTGGTGATGTTGGAGAGGCGTTGATTGGCTCCCTGGCTGGGGAAGGTGAGTTTTTCGTGGTCGAAGCCCGTGAGGTGCAGCAATGTGGCGTGGAGGTCGTGGACGGAAACGCGGTCTTTGATGGCTTCGTAGCCGATCGGGTCGGATTCACCGTAGGACAATCCGGGTTTCACGCCGCCGCCGGCCATCCAGATGGTGAAGGCACCCGGGTTGTGGTCGCGGCCGATGTGCGGGTTGTCGTTGCCGCCGCGGTTTTCGAGCATGGGAGTGCGGCCGAATTCGCCGCCCCAGACGACCAAGGTATCTTCTAACAGCCCGCGTTGTTTCAAGTCCTTCAACAGGGCGGTCATCGGTTGGTCCACTTCCTCGCAGCGTTTTTTGAATCCGCTGTTGAGAGCCTCGCTGGCGGAGGCGCCGTGGGAGTCCCAGCCCCAGTGGAAGAGCTGGATGTAGCGCACGCCGCGTTCGGCCAGTCGGCGGGCGAGCAGGCAGTTGTTGGCGAATGATTCCTTGCCGGGCTGGGTTCCATACATCGCATGGACGGACTCCGGTTCCTTGCGGAGGTCGAAGGCGTCGGTGGCATGGGTCTGCATGCGGAAAGCCATTTCGTATTGGGCGATGCGGGTGACGGTTTCCGGGTCGCCCGCGTCTTCGGCGATGCTTTGGTTCAGCCTGTCGAGTGTGTCGAGCGACCGTC
>CAYQCZ010000525.1:0-3179 GCA_964415955.1 uncultured Verrucomicrobiota bacterium
ACAGTGGCGCATGTCCACACAGGTGCGCTGGGCTGGAACGGATTTTTCACTTTCTCGATGCTCTACTGGCTCTTCCCCAAATTGTGGAACACCAAACTGCATTCCGTGAAGCTGGCCAACTGGCATTTCTGGATCGGCATTCTGGGCATGATGTTCTACGCGGTGCCCATGTATTGGAGCGGCATCACCCAGGGGCTCATGTGGAAGCAGTTTACCAAGGACGGCTTCCTTCAATACGCCAACTTTCTGGAGACCGTGATCCAGCTCATCCCGATGTATCGCATGCGGGCCATCGGCGGCACGCTCTACATCATCGGTGCCGCTATCATGTGCTACAACCTCTGGAAAACGGCCAAAAATGGACGTTTCGTGGCGGATGAGGAGGTGATGGTTCCGGTGAAGGCTGTCGAGGCGCAGTCGGAGAAGCATCCGTGGGGTCATCGCTGGCTGGAGGCCAGGCCCATCACCATGACCGTGCTTGCACTGGTCGCCGTGCTGGTGGGCGGCTTGGTGGAAATTGTCCCGATGTATCTGATCAAGGAAAACGTTCCGACCATCGCGAGTGTGAAACCCTACACACCGTTGGAAGTGCTTGGGCGCGACATCTACATCCGCGAAGGCTGCGTGGGCTGCCATTCGCAGATGATCCGTCCGTTCCGTTCCGAGACCGAACGTTACGGTGAATACTCCAAGGCGGGCGAATTCATCTACGACCATCCGTTCCTGTGGGGCTCCAAACGCACGGGGCCGGATCTTCACCGCATTGGCGGCAAGTATCCTGACGCCTGGCATTACAACCACATGGAGGATCCGCAATCCACTTCGCCCGGCTCGATCATGCCCAAGTATCCGTGGTTGCTGACGAAGAACATCGACCTTGCCTCCCTGCCCGCACGCATCAAGGCATTGCGCAAGACCGGCGTTCCCTATCCGGACGGCTTTGAGGCGCAGGCTGAAAAGGACTTGAAGGACCAGGCGGCAAAGGTGGTCGAGCAGTTGAAGCAGGGTTCCGTCGAGGCACAGCCGGACAAGGAAATCATCGCACTCATCGCCTACCTGCAACGGCTCGGCACGGACATCAAGGCGAAACCCCAACCGGAGGCGCCGACCACCGCGCAACTCTCAAACTGAACGCATCATGATCAAGAATGTCCTCACCCACATCGGAGGCGTCGAAGTGTATGGCATCATTTCGATCTGCCTGTTCTTTGCGGTGTTCACCGGCGCGCTGCTCTGGGCGTGGCGGTTGAAGAAACCCTTCTGCAATGAAATGAGCGCATTGCCACTCAATGACGGCATTCGCACCGACCGGAAAGGAGACTCCAGCCATGAATGACCAACCCCAGGAACCCAGACTGCTCGAACACGATGCCGACGGCATCCGCGAACTCGACAACCTTCTGCCACGTTGGTGGGTGTGGTTGTTCTATCTCACCATCGCCTTTGCCGTGGTTTACATGCTGTATTTTCATGTCTTGAAAATGGGCGACCTCCAGGCTGCCGCCTACGAGAAGGAACACGCCGGAGGAGAGGCCATCAAGACCCAGGCTGTCGCTGCTTTTGAGGCTTCCTTGGGCGCGCTGGAACCCTCCATCGATCCCGCCGTGCTGGCTGAAGGGCAACGGGTTTACACGACCTACTGCTCGCCATGTCACCGGCCCGACGGCGGCGGGATCGTAGGTCCGAACCTGTGCGATGATTTCTGGATCCACGGCTCCAATTATGTGGACAACCTCAGGATCATCATCACCGGCGTGCCTGAAAAGGGCATGCTCTCATGGCGTGGCGTCCTGAAGCCTGCCGAGATCCAGGCCGTCGCCAGTCACATCTACAAGTTCCGTGGCACGAAGCCACCGAATCCAAAACCACCCGAGAATCAACCGGCAGCCACAAGCCCAAGCCAGTTTGAATAGCGAACCATCCCCAGCGGATGCCAACCGTAATGCACCAGCCCGAACATGAGCATGACGACCAGGGGGTCGCCCAGGACATCAACTGGGAGGACTTCCGCGATCATCTTGCCACCGCGGACAAGGACGGACGGCGGCGCTGGGTGTATGCGAAGAAGCCCTCCGGATGCTGGACACAACGGCGCACATGGCTGAGCTGGCTGCTGCTGGCAGTGATGTTCATCGGGCCTTTTGTGCGCATCAACGGCAACCCGCTGCTCATGATCAACATCATCGAGCGGCGGTTCTCCATTCTCGGCCAAATTTTCTGGCCGCAGGACACCGTGATCTCCGCCGTGGCGATGCTGGTATTCTTCACGGGCATCATCATCTTCACCACCGCCTTCGGCCGGCTCTGGTGCGGCTGGACCTGCCCGCAAACCGTGCTCATGGAAATGGTGTTCCGCAAAATCGAATATGCCATCGAGGGCGATGCCCACGAACAACGTGCGCTGGCTGCCGCGCCATGGAGCGCCCGCAAGGCCGGCCTCAAACTCCTCAAGCACGGCATTTTCTTCGGCCTGTCCTTCATCATCGGCAACACACTGCTGAGCTACATCATCGGCAGCGACGCACTGTTTCAAATCATCACGGACGATCCACGCCAGCACATGGCCGGGCTGACGTTCATGATCCTGTTCACACTCCTTTTTTACGGCATCTTCGCGCGTTTCCGTGAACAGGCCTGCACGTTCATCTGCCCCTACGGACGGTTCCAGTCCGCCATGCTGGATGAGAACACCATGGTTGTGGCTTACGATTACAAGCGTGGCGAAATGCGCGCCCCGATCCATCGTGGACAGTCCTTCGACGCGCGCATCGCAGAGGGCTTCGGCGATTGCATCAGTTGCCGCCAGTGCGTCGCCGTATGCCCCACGGGCATCGACATCCGCAACGGCACCCAGATGGAATGCGTCAATTGCACCGCCTGCATCGATGCCTGTGATGCCGTCATGGACAAGGTGAAACGCCCGCGCGGACTGATTCGCTTTGCCTCGCTGGACAACATCGAGCGCGGACTGCCGCAGCGGTTCACTTCACGCATGAAACTCTACACGGGGATTCTTGCCGCACTGATCGGCCTGTGGTTGGTGCTGGTGTTCACCCGCTCCGAAGTGGAGACCGCCTTCCTTCGCGCACCCGGATCACTTTTCCAGCAAACAGCAGAAGGCCGCTTCAGCAATCTTTACACCATGAAGGTCGTCAACAAGACCTCGCGCGACATCCCCG
>CAYQCZ010000526.1:0-1827 GCA_964415955.1 uncultured Verrucomicrobiota bacterium
GCCATTCCATCACCCAAATCTGAAAACCCCCCTTTATTCAGCGGCTCCTTAAGGACCCGGGGGCTGTAGATACCGCGATGGAAAATCTTCTCTCAACTTTTGAAAGGGAAAATCCGAAACTTTGGAATGACAAACAGCGAAGCGTGATCCGTTCGTGGCTGGGTTTTTTACCGAAACATCGGATCGTCCTATCTGCGCATGCGTTTTGAAGCCGTCATAGAAAAGATGCGATGAAATCAGGGGGCGGACGCGCTGGAGTTCGTCCCTGCCACAAATTGCCGTGGCCGCTCCAAACCCGGCGTATCCGTTGCCTTGAAGGCCTGGCGTGATTCACTTCTGCTTCGCAGAGCTGCAAAGATGCCGTCCTCATGGGGCTGCGGGCAGTGCAGCCATTCTGGCCCAGGCGCACGTCCGGTCTTCCGGGCAGGGATGGTTCAAAGGGCATGCGGGGTGCGTGTGACCGGCTTACCGCTGTGTCGTTCCAGCCAGGATGAACACCAGCCATGGCATCTGTGCCGGGCAGGCATCCCGAGGCGGGAGGCATCACATCCGCCCAGCCCCCCTCGTTGAAGCGGCATACACGGCATGACATGCCGGTTGCTACCCCAAGATTCACGTGTTACCGTGCGCGTCAAATGGCTGACGACGAGAAGCAAAACGACGCTGGAAATGAAGATCGCAAGGGGGATTTCAAACCCCGGCCCAATCAATTGCTGATCTGGGTGGTGATAGTGGCATCGATCACGCTTCTGATTCTTTTCCGCGAGCGCGTGGACACCAAGATCAAGGCCTTTCAATACAATGATTTTGTGCAGGCCTTTGAGGCGGGCCAGATCACCGAAGGCACGATCAACTACAGTCCCCAATCCTCCGATTTGCGGCTGATCGAAGGCAAATACCTGCCCAAGGAGGGTGGCGAACCCGTCCCGTTCAAGGCGAAGATCCGGCTGATGCGCAAGCTGGAGGAGCGGCTGCTCGCCTCCGGCAAGTTCATCACGCGGGAACCAAACACCGTGTTGATGACGCTGGCGATGACCTTCCTGCCATTCATCCTGATTGCGGCCATCATCTACTTCTTCTTCATTCGACAGATCAAGATGGCCAGCAAGGGCGCCCTGAATTTTGGCAAGAGCAAGGCGCGCATGCTCAACAAGGAGCGCAACAAGACGACCTTCAAGGATGTTGCGGGCGTGGAGGAGGCGAAGGAGGAGGTTTCCGAGCTGGTGGAGTTTTTGAAGGATCCCAAGAAATTTCAGAAGCTGGGAGGGCGGATACCGAAGGGCGTGCTCATGGTCGGACCGCCCGGAACCGGAAAGACGCTCCTTGCCAAGGCCATCGCGGGCGAGGCGGATGCATCCTTCTTCAGCATCAGCGGCTCGGACTTTGTCGAAATGTTTGTCGGAGTCGGTGCCAGCCGGGTGAGGGACATGTTCGACCAGGCACGCCGGAACACGCCCTGCCTTGTTTTCATTGACGAGATTGATGCCGTCGGCAGGAGCCGCGGACACGGGCTGGGGGGGGGCAACGACGAGCGGGAACAGACCCTCAACGCGCTGCTGGTCGAGATGGACGGTTTCGACACACAGGAGGGGATCATCATCATCGCGGCCACCAACCGCGCCGATGTGCTCGACCCCGCCCTGCTGCGCCCGGGACGATTTGACCGCCAGATCACCGTCAATCTTCCGGACGTGCGCGGGCGCGAGGCGATTCTCAAGGTCCATGCGCGCAACATCAAGCTGGAGCCCAATGTCGATCTCACGGTCATTGCCCGCGGCACCCCGGGATATTCCGGTGCCGAACTGGCGAACCTTCTCAACGAATCGG
>CAYQCZ010000526.1:1840-3170 GCA_964415955.1 uncultured Verrucomicrobiota bacterium
CGCGCATGAACAAGAAGGCCGTTGGCATGCGGGAACTGGAGGAAGCCCGCGACAAGGTGCGTTGGGGCCGGGAACGTCGCAGCCTCGCCATGACCGACGAGGAAAAGCGCAACACGGCATGGCATGAGGCCGGTCACGCGCTCGTCAACGTGGTCCTCAAGCACACCCACCCGCTTCACAAGGTCACCATCATTCCGCGCGGCCAGGCTCTTGGCTCCACCATGTATCTGCCGAAGGACGACCTGCTCAATCGCAGGAGGAAGGAGATGCTGGATCTCATCGCCATGACCATGGCCGGGCGCATCGCCGAGGAAATCGTCGCGGGCGACATTTCCACCGGGGCCGCCGGGGACATCCAGCAGGCGACTCACATGGCCCGGGCCATGGTTTGCCAGTGGGGCATGAGCGACAAGCTCGGGATGGTCCAATACGGCAATCAAAACGAGCATATTTTCCTCGGGCGGGACATGGTGCGTTCCAAGGAATACAGCGAAAAGACGGCCCAGGAGATAGACGATGAAGTGAAGCGCATTTGTGACGAGGGTTATGAGCGCGCCCAAGACATCATCAACACCTACCGTGACAAGCTCGAATTGATCGCCAACGCCCTGCTCGAATACGAGACGCTGGACGGGGCCCAGGTCGAGGAGATCGTGCGAACCGGCAGCTTCACCCCGCCGCCCCGATCACCGGGTGAGCTTGGCCCGCCCATGGGAGCACAGGCCGGAACCCCGCTGCCGGAAACCGCCCGGCCCACAAAGCCCGGGATTGATCCGGGGCTTGGCGCGCCGGCACCGGCGCCGGTTTGAAGCGGCAGCGGCGTTGACTCGCATCACGGATTCCCTAGTTTTCACGCATGGACATTGTCATCGCGCCCTCCCTGCTGGCTGCGAACTTCGGGCGATTGGCTGATGAGGCCAGGAGGGCGCATCGATCGGGTGCCGAATGGCTTCATCTGGACATCATGGATGGTCATTTCGTTCCGAACATTTCCTTCGGTCCGGATGTTGTCCAGGCGGTCCGTCCGCATTTCCGGAGATTTCTGGATGTCCATTTGATGTGTTCCAAGCCGGAGATTCTGCTGGAGCCGTTTGCCCGGGCCGGGGCTGATCAAATCACCATCCACGTGGAACTGGGAGACAGGGTGCCCGATCTTCTCTGGAAAATCCGGTCACTGGGGAAAAAAGTCGGTCTGGCGGTCAACCCTCCCACACAAATGTCCACGGTGCTGCCCCATTTGAGACGCATCGACACGTTGCTCATCATGACCGTCATCCCGGGTTTTGGCGGACAGTCGTTTATGTCCGACATGTTGCCCAAAATCAAAGAA
>CAYQCZ010000527.1:0-3156 GCA_964415955.1 uncultured Verrucomicrobiota bacterium
GAAGTAGGTCGGTTTGCCCGCGTATTTGCGGTCCTTCCATTCGGCACCGGGATCCTCCGCCAGCACCTTCGCCTTGCGCTCGGCCTGGCGGACATAGAACTGGGTCTCCTTTCCACGTTCGGCCTTGTGCTCCGCCCACAGGTTCTTGACCTCCTCCATCACGGCCTTGGGCCCCGGCAACTGGCCGAAGCTGACCTTGACCCTGGATGCCACCGAGGACCAGAGGCCGAGAAAGATCAGCCCCGCCAGCAGCGGCATGCCCACATAGGTCAGCAGATTCCGGATGATCTGGTCCGGTGACTGCCGCTTGAGCCACCGCTGCAATGGCGGTTCCTCGGGCGTGTTGTTCGTGTCTTTCGCGGGTTCACTCATGGCGGGTTTGCGTTGGATGTGTCGATGGGGTCACTTGATGGCGACAACCTCGTCCTTGTTGCCAATCTTGAATTTCCGCAGGTATTCGTTGGGCTTGCGACCATCGTATTCCACCCCGTCGATGAAATCCGCAGTGGCCGGTTTGAAGCCGTCGGTCTGGGGCAGGTCGGTCGTCTTCAAATGGCCCTCCTTCACCAGCATGTTCGCGGCTTTGAGGTAGATGTCGGGGCGATATACGCTCCTGGCGGTATCGAGATACCATGAGTCGCTCTTCGCCTCGCCGATCTGCCCCCAACGGCGCATCTGTGTCAGATACCAGATGCAGTCGCTGTAGAACGGATACGTGGCGTGGTAACGGAAGAACACGTTGAAGTCCGGCAACGCACGCTTGTCGCCCTTGAAGTATTCCCACGTGCCGGTCATGGAATTGGCGATGATTTCGTAGTCGGCACCCACGTATTCCGGCTTGCTGAGAATCCTGGCGGCTTCCTTGCGGTTCTCCGGTTTCTCATCGAGCCACTTGCACGCACGGATGAGGGCTTTCACCGTTGCCAGGTGTGTTTTTGGATTCTTTGCAGCCCAGGCGGCCGTCACCCCGAACACCTTCTCCGGATTGTTTTTCCAAATTTCGTAGTCCGTGATGACCGACACGCCGATGTCACGCAGCACGGCCTGCTGGTTCCAAGGCTCGCCCACGCAATATCCCTGGATCGTGCCCTGGGCCAGCGTGGCAGGCATCTGGGGCGGTGGTGTCACGGACAACAACACGTCCGCATCGGTGTTGCCGTTGATGTCTCCCGCCGTGTAGTAGCCCGGGTGAATGCCGCCGGCGGCCAGCCAGTAGCGCAACTCGTAGTTGTGGGTGGAGACAGGGAACACCATGCCCATGCGCAGCGGCGTGCCCCCGGTCTTGAATGTCTGCACCACGGGCTTCAATGCGTCCGCCTTCACCGGACGGGGCGGAGTGGCTCCCGCCAGTTCCGGCGTGGCCTTCTTCATCATGTCCCAGACCTCCTTTGAAACGGTGATGCCGTTGCCATTAAGATCCATGCTGAACGCCGTGATGATGTGCGCCTTGGTGCCGAAGCCGATGGTGGCGGCAATCGGCTGGCCCGCCAGCATGTGGGCGCCGTCCAGTTCACCGCTGATCACCCGGTCCAGGAGAATCTTCCAGTTCGCCTGGGCCTCCACGGTCACATAGAGACCTTCGTCCTCGAAATAGCCTTTCTCCTTGGCAATCACGATGGGCACGCAATCGGTCAGCTTGATGAAGCCGAACTTCAGGTCCGGCTTTTCAGGCTGCGCGGCCATGACGGAGAAACCTGCCGCTGCGGCGAGGGCTGCTGCACAAAGCGCCTGCACGAGACGGCGTTGGTTCATTTCAAACTTCGGCGAGTTGGGGTTCATGATCTGCGATGGTTTCATGGGGTTCGTTGTCGTTGAGGAGTCGGATTGCGGAGAGAAAACTGTCTCGATCAAAGATGTTGTCCGTCATGGCATCCACGGGCATCTGCAGGAATGCGGCAGGATGCATCTGGCGAAGATGACGCAGTATCCAGGCCGCATGCACCGGCGAGGGGGCATTCACACCATCACCATGGAATTTGATGAAATCTGGAAGGTGCTCCATGCGCCCGGCCCCCATGTCAAAGTTGCCGCTGAGCGCGGGCATCAACGAGCCGGCATCCACGTTCAGGTATTCCGGACGGGCCAGCGTGCGGCTGAGAAGCTCCCTGTGCTGCGGCGCCTGACACCATGCGCAGGCTTCATGCAGCGCCGCCACAAGCCGCAGGTGTTCCCCGGCGCGTTCTTCGGCGAAGGAACTTTTGACCAGCAGAACCTTCTCCGGATGACCTGGTGAAATCTCGCACCCCGGGACAGGGCACCATCCGATGCCGGCCTGGACAGCCAGGGTGTTCCACGGCTCGCCAACACAAAAGCCATCCAGGTTTCCCGCCCTCAAGCTCGCGACCATGCCCGGCGGCGGCACCACCACAATGTCCACATCCTGATCGGGATCGATGCCGCCACTTTTGAGCCATTCCCTCAAAAGCACGGTGTGCGCGGAGTGGGGAAAGACGGTGCCCAGCATCAAGCGGCGTCCCAGCCTTCCGGCACGAACGATCGACGCCAGCCCGGCGACATCGCGCACACCCAGTTGGTGCAACTGTCGTGAGAGGGTGATCGCGTTTCCATGGCAGTT
Organism: uncultured Verrucomicrobiota bacterium; assembly: GCA_964415955.1. GTDB lineage: Bacteria > Verrucomicrobiota > Verrucomicrobiia > Limisphaerales > CAYQCZ01 > CAYQCZ01. Next base: position 2,576 of record CAYQCZ010000527.1, read on the forward strand.
GAGCACAATGGCCGTTTCGCACGCGCACCTTACGGAGCCAAGGCCCATGGTGATTGCAAACGGCATGGCGGCCAGCGCGTGGGCTGCGTCCAGTTCGCCAAAGATGATCTTGTCCCGGATGCTGGCCCAGCCAATCTCACGACGCAGGGTGACATCCAGACCGTGCTTCTCAAACAGTCCCAGCTCACAGGCCATCACCACCGGCGCACAGTCGGTCAATGGCACGAATCCAAGTCGGATGGAGGTCTTCCGGGTGAGATGTCTTGCAACGCTGTTCATGGTCTGTCTGGCGGCCGCCTGCGGCCCGCCATGCGCTCCACTCAGCCTGAGCGATGCCAACGGGAGGATTTCGGCCCATGAATTGCTCAACGAATTTCTCGCAGTGACCATGAATGACACTCATGTATGAAGGAACCCATCGACAGCTGGCAGCTCAGGGCCTTTGCCACCCTTGCAAACAAGGGCAGTTTTACGCAGGCAGCGCGCGAACTGCACCTGACGCAATCCGCCATCAGCCACTCCATGAAGGCGCTGGAACGCAGTGTGGGCTGTCGTCTTTTTGACAGGGTGGGCAAAAAAAT
>CAYQCZ010000528.1:0-3143 GCA_964415955.1 uncultured Verrucomicrobiota bacterium
CTCTGCCGCTGGGCACGCGACTGGGATACGTGGGCGACTACGAACTGATCGAGGAAGTGGCGCGGGGCGGCATGGGGATCGTCTACAAAGCGCGTCAGACCAGCCTGAAGCGCACCGTGGCGGTGAAGATGATCCGTTCCGGTGAACTGGCCGACGACACCGAGGTGAAGCGTTTCCGGGCCGAGGCCGAGGCCGCCGCCAATCTCAAGCACCCGAACATCGTCGCCATCCACGAGATCGGCGAACACGAGGGCCGGCATTACTTCTCGATGGATTTCGTGGAGGGAAGAAATCTCGCGCAAGTCATCGGGGGCAAACCCGCCCGGCCCCGGCAGGCGGCGGAGTGGCTCAAGGCCATTGCCGAGGCCGTGCAGTTCGCCCATCAACGCGGCGTCCTGCATCGCGATCTGAAACCGCAGAACATCCTCGTGGATGCCGAAGACCGGCCACATGTGACAGACTTCGGACTGGCCAAGAACCTGCAATCTGACAGCGGTGTGACCCAAACCGGCTCGGTGATGGGCAGTCCCAGTTACATGGCTCCGGAACAAGCCCGGGGTCGCAACGACCTGGTCGGTCCTGCCAGTGACGTTTACTCACTCGGTGCCGTGCTTTACGAACTGCTTACCGGCCGTGCTCCCTTCCGTGCCGAGACCGTGATGGAAACGTTGCAGCGTGTGGTGAATGACGAACCCCAACCGCCGCGTTCATTCCATGCCGAAACACCCGTTGACCTGGAAACCATCTGCCTGAAGTGCCTCGAGAAGGACCCTACGAAGCGCTATCCCACCGCCCGGGCGCTGGCTGATGATCTGGACCGCTACCTCGCTGACGAACCCATCCTTGCCCGGCCTGCCAGCCGCGCGCGCAAAGTGTTCTCGTGGATGAAACATCATCCCGGGCTGATGGCCGGGGCAGCGGCACTGCTGATCGTGAGCCTGTTCTACACGGCCTATTACCTCCTTCAGGAGAACGCATTTCTGCGGGCGCAGCAGTTGAATTCCGGCCTCCAACGTGTCCGCGGACCGTTGACGGAGGCGTTGTTCACCGCCGCCGGCCCGCTGGGAGGGATGATGTTCATGGCCATGGTCTGGGTAAGCGGCTGGTTTAAAAAACATGCGCTTCGCACGACATGGCGCGGGGTTTTCGATCCGGCGCAGCATTGGGGAATCTGGCCGGTGCCGCCCAAGGTCAGAAAGGTGCAGGTCGCCGCGGCAATCATGGGTGTGCTGTATTCCCTGGCCCTGCTCGCATTGACGATCAAGGCCAACATCTGGGAGGGCGCGATGTATCTCTCCGGGAGCCAGCAGACGCTGCTCAACACCGTGTTCACCATGCCTCTGGTCACAATCTGGCTTGGGCTGTGGATGCTCGTGCTCGCGTGGCGAGATTACATCCGTGCCACACAAGGCCGTCCGGTTCGCAAGCCGGACTCCGCCATTGCGCAGGCGATCGATGCGGCTGTTGCGAGAGGGGACATTGCGGAGGCCTCGTCCATCTATCGCAGGGCATTTGCCGACGCCGGAGCCGCAGAAGCGCGTGAGCATGTTCAGCAGGTTGTTGATGCCATGCGGAAACAGGATCCCGCGCGGCATGAGTCGCATTTCCTCAAACCCTGGTGGGACATCAATGGCCCGAAATTTGCGCTGGCCGCAATCGTGGAAATGGTTCTAGCGGCAGCGGCGTTCCTGATGCTCCGGCCCGCACACATCCCAGAAACGGTGTGGTATCTGGCAGGGTCGGCGTGTTACGGGGCCGGAGTGATGATCAGCACCCGGCTGCGGGGTGCGGCCCGGAAGCTGGCGGTGATTGCCGCTCCCATCCTGCTGACCTTCATCCTCGGTGCGTTGCTGTTCCCGGAACACGCCGTGAACAAGATGCTGCTGATCCTTCTCGGCACCTTCGCCGGCTATCTGCCGGTGCGGGCAGCTTTTTCCAAGAAGCGTGAGTGATGGACAAGCTGGATGAACTCGTTTTGAAACTCAAATGACGGGCTGGAGCCTGTCCTGCCAAAGACATCCAGAATCTTCGTGACCGCAATCACGGGCCATATCACCTTGCCAGCCGGTCATGGCCGGAAAACACATTTTGGTTGTCCGTCATGGGGATGGGGCGTCGAAAAGTTTCGACGTGAAGTCCGGCCGTCATGTCCTGGGGCGTGATCCATCGTGTGACGTGGTGATCGACTCGCAGGAGGTTTCCCGAAGGCATGCGCGACTGGAAATTGCCACCGATCATTTCGTGATCGAGGATCTGGGCAGCACCTCAGGCACCTATGTGCTCGGGCGTCTGCTGAATGCCCCACAGCGTCTTGCCTTTGGTCACACATTTCATCTGGGCACAGTCGCAGTCGAAGTGCTTGCCCCGGGCGGCATGGTTTCTTCCGGCGAAAAGAAAGCTGCCTCAACGCCTGCCAAGGAGGCTTCCGATGAACGCTACGCCCAGGGAACTGAACTCGGCCGGGGCGGCATGGGAATCGTGCGCCAGACCGAGGATTTGAAACTGGGCCGGCAGGTCGCCATGAAGGTGATGCTGGAGACCCACAAGCTCTCCTTCGATGCGCGGCTGCGGTTCTATCAGGAGGCGGAGATTCTCGCGCGGCTGGAGCATCCGAACATCGTGCCCATGCACGATCTCGGCATTGATGCCAATGGCCGTCCTTACTACACGATGAAGGAGGTCAAAGGTGTGACACTCCAGCACATCTTGAAGAAACTGCGTGAGGGTGATGCCGAAACCATCCGCAAGCATCCTCTTGCGCATCTGCTGGGCGTTTTCCAGAAGGTTTGTGACGGCGTCGGTTTCGCGCACTCGAAAGGCATCGTCCACCGCGACTTGAAGCCCGAGAACGTGATGCTGGGCGAGTTCGGCGAAGTGCTGGTGATGGACTGGGGGCTGGCGAAGGATTTGAAGGCTTCCAGTTCGCTGCACGAGGCAACGTCTGAAGGTGGCGGCACGGCGCAACTGCCCAATGAAAGCGGCTCGGGCCTGACCATGGACGGTGCGGTGATGGGCACGCCGCACTACATGCCCCCGGAACAGGCTGAAGGGCGCCTGGCGGACATCGATGAGCGAAGCGACGTGTTTTCTCTAGGGAAACGCTGATTTAATCTCCAGCTTTGTGTTGTTTGTTGGCGACGAGG
>CAYQCZ010000529.1:0-3136 GCA_964415955.1 uncultured Verrucomicrobiota bacterium
AATCCGTTGTCACCGAGTCCGCCACCCACACCCCGACCACGCCGAACAGGACGATTCCGCCGATCTTGATGAAACCGAGCAACGAGGCTACCCCTTGGATCAATCCCGTGACGGACAGGTTGATCAGAAAGGCCACTAGTAACAGCCCCACACCCAGCGCGGGAACCAGCCAACCATCGTCATCGATTTCAAACAGCTGCAAGGTGTAGGACCCGAAGGTCCGCGCCAGGAAACTCTGGGCGATGACCATGGAGAAATACATCAACAGGGCATGGAAGGCGGTGGTCAGGGTTCCGCCATATGCCTTCTCGAGATACATGGCGATGCCGCCAGCAGAGGGGTAGGCATTGGACAACTTGACGTAGGAGTAGGCACTCAACGAGACGATCAGCGCGGCAGAGAGAAACGCCAGAGGAAACAGGCTCCCAGTCATCTCCGCCATCTGGCCGGTCAGCGCAAAAATCCCGGCGCCGATCATGACGCCGGTGCCCAGGGCGATGGCGCCAATCAGCGAAAGGCTGTCTGCCTGGTACCTTGGCGTCCTGTCTGGCGTAGCGACCATGCAATTACTGCGTACCCTGACGAATGCCCAGATTGTAGATTCCGGCGACTAATGCCCTCGCGAACCAGCACAGAATGAAGATGGTGACCAGGCCCAGTGCAACCTGGGGGACAGGCACGCTGATTTTCGCAATTGGCCCCACGTCGAGAGCATGTAGCAGGCTATTGAAGAACACCACGCCGGTCGCGCTGATAGGGGTCGGTGCTCATAGTCATCTCCCCTTCCTTTTCATAGTTGTTGATTCACGCCCTTGGATGTGGCGCGGTCACGTGCGCAGGGACAAGGCCCAAACTGCCATGAGCCGGATCACTTGCGGCGTTGCAAGACGGCCCAAACAACCAGCCCGACGATCACGACAAGGACGACTGGGCTCCACATGCCGCCGTAACCCCCCATCCATCGACCGCCGTCCATCATGTGCCCGTTCTGGGCAATCGAGACGCCGGCACTCAGCGCGAACAATAAGCCCGCGGCCACAATGGTAAGGGCTTTCATGGAATCTCCCGGCGTAGACGTAACCATGTGCAATGTGCGCGTCGCGTCAGGGTTTGTCGGTACGATAGGACTCACTGCGTGAAGACGTTGTGTCCGACGGCAGAGATACCCACGCGGTGTGATCAAGCTAACTGAGATGGATCTGGTCTTTGGACTGTACCGTACGCCGCCGAACAGACGGAGATCCACATCTGGCGACATAGTGGGCTTTAACCTTGGAGCCGGACATGAAGTTCTTTCGTACCCTTTCCGCGATTACCGCAGTCAGCGCCGTAGTCCTCGCCCCCTCCGCCTGGTCCGCGGCAGACGAACAGCATGGCACCGTACATCCGGCTGCGGCGCCTACCGTAAAGGTGGCACAGGGCCAGCCCGACATGCCCGCATCTGGCATGGACCACATGAAAGGCACGGCGGGCGCACCTGCCATGCCGGGCATGGACGCCCAGTTGGAAACCATGCGCGAGATGCACGAAAAGATGCAGGCTACCAAGACCCCCGAAGAACGCAATGCGCTAATGGGCGAGCAAATGAAGATCATGCAGAACTGTATGAAAATGATGGGTGGTATGGGGCGCGGCGCGATGACGGCCAAGCCGGGCGACATGGCCGCGCGCCAGGGCATGATGGAACAGCGCATGGACATGATGCAGGCCATGATGCAGATGATGTTGGACCGCATGGATACGGCTACGGCGACAAAGTGAGAGGTCGGCCATGAGGCACGCATCCCCAGGAGGCTCGGCCCCGGGCTCAGTCGCCTACGGCTTCCAGTGCGAAATCGATGACAAGGATTTCGGCAAGGCGGTCGCACGCGTCACCGAGGCACTGAAGGCCGAAGGTTTCGGCGTGCTCACTGAGGTCGACGTGCAGGCTACGATGAAAGCCAAGCTCGGTATCGACGGTCCACCGTACCGGATTCTCGGCGCTTGCAACCCGCCACTTGCGCACCGCGCGTTGGAGGCCGAGCCCGACATCGGCTTGCTATTGCCGTGCAACGTCGTCGTTCGCGAGCAGGCCGACGGCCGGCTCGTTGTCGCCTTCATGGACCCGGTGGCGGTGCTGCAGATGACCACCAACCCCGAGGTTGCGCGGGTCGCCCACGAGGTCCGCGAACGTCTCGTGCGGGTCAAGGCGGCACTGGGCGGTGCTCCCGCTGATGCAAAGGTCTGAGGGCTGTGCACATGTTCGCCGACGGCGGCTGCTTCATGGGCGGCATGCACCTCCTCTGGTGGATGTTCTGGCTGCTGGTGGTCGGCGGGATCGCTTACTATTTATGGGGCGTGCGGGGGAGGAGCGCCGGCGCGGCGCACTGACCGGTTGCGAAGGTCAGACATCGACTGGATTCGATTCGACCTGAACATCCTGGCGCTTCGCTGCACCGGCCCGGCATGTACTGCCCGCTGATGAACGTCTTCCATGGCTGTGGCCGTGGCACTCACCATATGCCGGACAACAAGCCTTCCGACGGGGTATAGGATCATGGACAAGCCTTCGCCCCACGACCAAGCCGGGCACCCCCATCACGCCCCGCCGCCGACGACCGAGGCCGACGGCCTGAAAGATCCGGTGTGCGGCATGGCCGTGACCGAGCAGTCCGCGCACCACGCCGAGCACGAACGCCGGCCCTACTACTTCTGCAGCGCGAAGTGTAAGGCCAAGTTTGTTGCCGAGCCGGCACGCTATGCCGGCGACAACGTTGCGCCGACTGCCGTCGACGTTGCAGCACAGCCCGCCGGAACAATTTACACCTGCCCGATGCATCCGGAAATCCGGCAGGACCATCCGGGCAGCTGCCCCAAGTGCGGCATGGCACTCGAGCCCGTGATGCCCACGCTGGATAACGACGAGAATCCGGAACTGGCTGACTTCGCGCGGCGCTTCTGGTGGACCTTGCCGTTCTCGGCTGTGGTGCTGGTGCTAGCCATGGCCGGCCACCGGCTGGCCTTGTTCCACGGCGATACGCAGAACTGGATCGAACTGGTGCTGACCTTGCCGGTCGCGCTGTGGGCCGGCTGGCCGTTCTACGTGCGCGGCGTGAAGTCGGTGATTCACCGCAGCCCCAACATGTGGACGCTGATC
>CAYQCZ010000530.1:0-3133 GCA_964415955.1 uncultured Verrucomicrobiota bacterium
GAGTTTGTCGCCAATGCCGGCGATGCGCGCGCGGTGTGCATCCAGATGAGCGCATTCATGCCCCAGGGCAGCAACACGACCGTGCTCCGGTTCCGGCGTCCTGAGAAAACACCGGAGCATAAGTTTGATTTCCCACGGGATTGCACGGCGTCGCTGACGTTGCGCATCGACATCGAAGATCGAAATTTCCACTCGGAGACCAGGCGCAACAGCGGCGCCGAACATCATTTCCAATCCAATACACGTCCTTTGAGCGGCGGCACGGGATTTGAATTCACCCCGGCAGGTGACCGCCATCTCCGCGTCATCTCCAGTGCCGGCCATTACCACCATGCTTCGGAATGGGCGGTGAACATTCCCCATGTGGTGGAACAGAGCAGGGGCCAGGAAGGCTGCGGGGATGCCTTCAGTCCCGGCTGGTTTGAAATACCCCTTGGCTCCGGAGAGGAGGTCACGGTGGTGGTCACCGCCGGGCCGGTGGATGGCCAGATTCGGGAACTGCTCCGCGGCGGAGAAACCGGCGACACCGTCTTTGCGGGCAGGGACTGGTTTGCCGATGCCCTTCGTGAGGCATGCCGGGCGTATGTCGTGCGCAGGGACGATGGAAAGACGGTCATAGCGGGCTACCCGTGGTTTCTCGACTGGGGCAGGGACACGCTCATCGCTGCGCGGGGGCTGATTGCAGGCGGCATGATCGAGGAGGTCCGGCGGATTCTGATCACCTTCGCCCGCTTCGAGGACCGGGGCACGCTGCCCAACACCATTCACGGCGAGAACACATCGAATCGTGACACCGTCGATGCCGCGCTGTGGTTTGGCATCGTGTGCGAGGACATTGGCGGGAACATTCATCAGGAGAAGGCCGGGCAGCGGACCATTGCGGAAGTCTTGCGAAGCATCGCCGTCCACTACAAGCGCGGCACCCCCAATGGCATCCGGATGGATCCGGTATCGGGCCTGATCTGGAGCCCGAGCCACTTCACATGGATGGACACCAACTATCCCGCCGGCACTCCACGTGAAGGTTATCCCGTCGAGATCCAGGCCATGTGGATACGTCTGCTGCGGCAGCTTGACCGGATGGGCGCCGATCCTGACGGTGAGCCGTGGTCTGAGCTTGCGATCAAGGCCGAGAAACATTTCATGACGTATTTCTGGCTGGAGGACGGCGGCTATTTCGCCGATGTCCTGCTGGGCGGCCGGGACACCCCTGCACGGACTGCCATTCCCGACCAGGCATTGCGTTCCAACATGCTGTTCGCGGTGACACTCGGTCTGGCGGATGGCGTGCGCGCACAACGCTGTGTTGAGGCCGCCGCCCGCCATCTCATCGTGCCGGGCGCCATCCGGTCGCTTGCGCCTCTTCCGGCCATGCCGCCCTTGCCGGTCCGAAGCGCCTCGGGGCAGTTGCTGAACGACCCCATGCACCCTTACTGGGGGCGATACGAGGGCGATGAAGACACGCGCCGCAAGCCGGCCTACCACAACGGCACCGCCTGGGGCTGGCCGTTTCCGAGTTTCTGCGAGGCGCTGGCCATGGCGTGGGGAAGGTCGGATGAGGCCCTCAGCGCGGCCAGATCGTATCTGGCCAGCACAGACCGGCTGCTGGCAGAGGGCTGTGTGGGGCATCTGCCCGAAGTGCTGGACGGCGATGCGCCCCATTGGCAGCGGGGATGTGATGCGCAGGCCTGGAGTGTCACGGAAACGCTCCGGGTGTGGAAGTGGCTGAACGGGTGATGGCACTTGGTTGCAGTGGTCACCCGAGCCAGCGAGGGCTTCAGGAAAGCTGAAACCCGGTTTTTTTCCTTCCACTTGCACAGGGTCAAACCTACTAGTTAAGCGTGAGCACCATTCAGGACAACGAGGCCGTGACGTTCAAAATCTGGGGCGCGGATGATGTTGTTTACGGCCCCGTGGAGCTGCCCATGCTCATCGAGTGGATTCAGGATGAGCGTGTGGAGGCGGACACATGGATTTTCAGCATGGCCCAGGACACCTGGCAGAAGGCGGCCAAGGTTCCGGAGCTGGGGATCATCTTCAACCGTCGCGTGGCGCGCATGGCCGGTGGCGGCGCTCAGGAAACGACACCCCTGGTGGCGGGCATCAAGCCGGGCATGCTGCGTCGGGTGAAGATTCTGGCCGAGATGAACGACCAGCAGCTTGGGCGGTTCGTCCAGTTCATGGAGGTGCAGCAGGTCCAGCAGTTCCGGGAGATCGTGAAGCAGGGCGAGCAGGGCGACTCGATGTTCATGGTGCTGGAGGGGGAGGTGCGTGTCCGCCTGATGATTGCCGGCAAGGAAACCACGCTCACCACGCTCGGAGCGGGCGAATTCTTCGGTGAGATGTCCCTGTTCGACCAGCAGCCGCGCAGTGCGGATGTTGTGGCCAACAAGGATTGCGTGCTGCTGAAAGTATCGGCGGGCAAGTTTGAGAAGCTGCTTCAGGACCAGCCGGACCTGGCTGCGCCATTTCTGGTGGGCATCTGCCGCACCGTGGCCAACCGCATGCGCGGCAGCAACAAGAAGCTCAAGGACACGCTCAACTTCGGCCGCGCAGCAGGCGGGGTTGGAGGTTGACCCGACCGTTTTGCTGCTCCAGTCACTTTTCTTTTCATGAGTCGCATCGTCGGCATCGACCTTGGCACGACCAATTCGCTCATTGCTGCGGTGGATGGGGGCATTCCATACGTGATCGCTGACCGGGATGGGAACCGGATCACGCCTTCCATCGTGCATTATCCCAGGAATGGTGGCGCATGTCTTGTGGGACACGCGGCCACGCGTGCGCGCGCCGCACATCCCGGCAGGACCATTTACTCGATCAAGCGGTTCATGGGGCGGACGTGGAACGCTTTGACGCAGGAGGAACTCGCCATGCCATATCCCCTGGCTGCCGGTCCGGGCGGGAGCGTGTGCGTCAACCTGGACGACCGGCAGTTGTCCCCCGAGGACATTTCGGCGGAAGTGCTGGCAACGCTTCGTTCAAGTGCCGAGACGGTGCTTGAGGAGACGCTCACCCGGACGGTGATCACCGTGCCGGCGTATTTCAACAACGCTCAACGCGAGGCCACGAAGCGGGCAGGGGAACTGGCCGGTTTGATCGTCGAACGGATTGTCAACGAGCCCACCGCCGC